>CAYGVX010000009.1:5433-42489 GCA_964353725.1 uncultured Candidatus Bathyarchaeia archaeon | reverse complement strand
CCTCTTATTCAGGGATAGTCTATTCTCAACGGGGGATGATGTGGCCGTCCCAGACCGACATTGAATGGATGAGGACCTCATGACGGACAGACCCCAAAAACCCTCCAAACCGAAAACCTCTGAGGAAAAGAGGCACATGGTGAAGTTCTGTCCTAGATGCGGCTCCACTAACCTCAACCCTTTGGTCATCTACCGTCCTTCGATTTGGAAATGCTTAGAATGTGGCTACGAAGGCGTTTTCATAGTCGAAGACAGCAAACTAGCCGAAAAGATTAGAGTGAAGTATCACAAAACGGCCGAGAAACAATAAAAGCCATATACAAACAACTCACGAATAGTAGACCAGGTAGTAGAGACATGGTCTCACTAAGAGCTCTCGCCCCCTCACTGACGCGAATCACCACGGCAGCGGCTGTAGGCGCAGCCCTTCACATAGGACAAGGCGACTCTGACATCGTCGATCAACGGGCAGTCGACTTTTCCAGGGCAGTTTTGGCACAGATGGAGATTGACGGCGAAGTGATATGTTGCGAAGGACCAAAAGACAACGCCCCAGCCTTTAGCCGAAGAGAAAAAGTAGGCACCGGAAGCGGGCCTCAAGTAGAATTCGTCGTGGACCCAGTTGACGGCACAACGGCTACTTCGAAGGGAAGGAAAGACGCCATTTCCGCTTTGGCATGTGCCCCAAAAGGATGCTTCCAAGTTCTCCCAGATGACGGATACTACTTCAAAGTTGCAACCGACCACCACTCAAAAGGCAAGATTTCACTTGACATGACTATCGAAGAGATCGTGAAAGCAGTAGCTGAACAGAAAAAGATGAGGCTGGAAACCTTCACAGTGATAATGCTGGAACGCGAACGACATCAAGAAATCCTGCAGAAACTGAGAAAATTGGGGGTCAGGATAATCCTGATTCCAGACGGTGACATTGCCGCATCCGTAGTCACATGTATTCCAGACTCAGGCGTCGATCTACTTCTCGGTGCAGGTGCAGGCCCCGAAGCCACAATCGGTGCAACCGCAGTCAAATGCCTAGGCGGAACAATGCTGGTCAATGTCTGGAAGGACAAGAAAGATGACCCGAAAAGGCTTGAGAGGCTGAAAGCCGAAGGAGTAGCCATCAATAAAACCTATACCGAAGACGAACTGGCTAGAGGCAACGAATTGGTTTTCGCAGCATCAGGCGTCACAAAAGGAGAGCTCCTCGACGGCGTGCGCTTCGTCCCCCACGGGGCCATCGTCAGCTCACTAAGTGTGAGGTTGCCCAGTGGAACCTACACAAAATCGGAGTCGATACTGCGATTCAAAGGTCATCCCGTCTATGAGCGACTAACCTGATGATTCGTGCAACGACAAAAAAAGAGAGGGAAAATTAGAGGAGCTCGACAGTCCCAATTTGCTCGAGTGTGTCGAGATCGCTTAGCAGTATCTTCCTGTCGGACACCGTGTAGAGCACGCTATCGATGTAGAGTATCCGCTGCACTTCAGAGCCGTACTGGAAGTAGCTCGTGGTACTCTCCTGATGGGTCACGTTACCTCGCAAGACGAAGCCATGCTCCAAAGAAATGTCGAATACGTAGGCGCCCTGCCAGTAGCTCCACGTGTAGTAGTATCCGTCGACAACCTTGTTGGCGCTAACCGTGACGGGAATGGCCAACAGCTGCCTTGTCTTGTTGAAGAGAAAGGCCTTCTGATCCCACAAAACCGTTGAGTCCGACCAATCCCCCTGCACAGCGAAGTGGGCCATTTCCATCGGTGCAGTAACGTTGGTAACGTCGAACAACGACATCTTGACGTCATTTCCTTCCTTACCGATGCCTATGATGTGGTCTGCGTCGTAGGGATGGAGATAGTTGGAGAACCCTGGTATCTTCAAGTAGCCTAAGATTTGAGGCTTTGTAGGCGAGCTTAGGTCCAAGACGAAGAACGGGTCCACCTGCTGGAACGTAACGAGATAACATCTGACGCCCATGAACCTGACGGAGTAGATTCTCTCCGTCAGTGCAAGGTTCTCTAGCTTGCCCACGATGCCGAGGCTCATATTGAGGATATAGACGTTGTTTCGAGAGCCACCAGTGTTCCAAGCGTCTACTGTTGTGGCTATCCTGAAGTGGCTGTCATACTCATCCATCGAGAACTGGTTTAACACGCCGCCGGGGACTCCGCCGCTGGCTTTGTTCTCAATCTCACTGCCATCCACCTGAATCCTGTAGATCAGCGTCTTCTCGTCACCAGTAACAGAGTCGAACTCGGAGAAGGCTACGTAGATGTTGTTGAATGATACATGTATGCTCCGAGTAGTGCCCAACAGTATTGTCTCATGCGTCGGCTCTTCGGCGTAGTCGACCACGTTCAAGGCGAAGATTGACGTGAAGGTGAAGCCGTAATCCGTCACGGGGGAGAAATAAATGTCAGTGGCCGGGATCACGTCCGTCTCGTTTCCAGAGTATATCGTCGGCAGCTTGACCTCGGTTCCGTTCAATTGCACTGGCTCGTTCACTATAGTGTAAACGTAGTTGCCTATCATCCTTGAGCTGAAGTAGTAGCCGTCTATTGTGACGTTTCTCACAGACGATGGCGAAGTTCTGTCCGTGATGTCGTAGACTCGGATGAAAGTGTTGGGAGTGTAGTAGGGCATATATGAGGGTTCGACGATGCCCGGTCTGATTGCATCGATCAGTATTCGGGTTTCGTAGGCTTCGGAGCCGAAGACAACTAGCCTGTTTTCGTAGACGAATATCCCATGGAGTGTCGCGTTCAATTCTATTTTTGAGAGAATTTCTGCTTCTGCCGGCGGGTATGCTCTAATGATGAAGAGCTTTTGGTTGGATATGACGTATAGATATTCTCCATCTGACTTCACTACGTCAGCTTCGTCTACTCCTGTAACTTGGACGTTTGTCGTCGAATAGTCACTGCTGGTTTTTGCACCTTGGGCTTCGGCAAGTGCGACGACCCTGTCATCATTCGTCCCGACGAAGTAGTAGGGCTGGCTGGAGCTCGTTCCCACAAAGTCAACCAACTCCTCGTAAGAGGCAAACCTTTGAAGAGGCTCTCCGGAAACACTGAAATAAGGCATTATCTGGCTCAGGTTTAACAAGGCTCCACACAGCAGAACGCCACCGATGAAGGCTATCAGACCCACAGCGATGATTTTCTTGTTGTTGATGATCGCGCCGAGGTTATGGCTAAGTATTTTCATTTCAATCACACTGAAAACAATGCGCCAGCAGGACTCTTAATGCTATGTTTTAGAACGCTCGTTCAAATCTTTTGAACAGTCTTCTTAAGGCTCCGGTACTGGCTGTAGGCTTCGAAGAAGAATGTGAGCATGCTGAATGCTGAGATTAGCAGGATAACATAGTCTCTGAAATCCCAGCGGGAAGGCCGGAAGAAGAGGTAGGCTGCGAGTACGCCTGCGACGAGGGCTCCGTAGAAGACGAGTCTCGGGATGAGCTTGCCCCTCAGCAGGACGAAGCTCCGTAGGGCTTCAATTTGCTCCTTCTCCTTCACCCAATACTTTCCATCAGTAGTCTGGCGAAGTAAGTTGAGGGCTAGGAGCTTGTTGACATGATACTGCGCCAGACTTGGGCTGGAGAATTCTAGGGTCCTCCAAACATCTCTCACGCCCACAGGGTCTTTTGACGTCAGTATGTAAAGGTAGACGTCCCAAGTGGTGCCCGAAAGCTGCTTGGTCGACTCGTCCTCTTTAATAGTCTGTGCCTCCATTACTGAATAGCGTTTTTTGCGGATAAATGGGTGAGATAGTCAGGGTTATGCTTGTCATGGCTCTTAATTCTATGGTTTAGAACACCAGTTCAAATAATTGGAACACCACGCTCTGCGTGAAACGCTTTCTCTTTAGAAGATTTTGTGCATGGTGGGGCTGCCCGGATTTGGACCGGGGTCACGAGCGCCCGAGGCTCATAGCCTAGACCAAGCTAGCCGACAGCCCCCGCTTAAGATCCAAGCAAAGGAAGGCGTCAGACCATTAATAAAGACATTGCTGAAAAGCACCTTGTGAAAAGGATAAGAAACGCGCAACACTACAGTGGGTCAACTGACGATCTTCTAGAAAAATGGCTCCGTACGTTGGCACTCGAGGCTTTTCCCGCACGATCCACCTCGCGCAGGAAGGCGCACAAAACAATTTAATACTGAAATAAAGGAATTGAATACGGATATCCCAGAGATCGAGTTGGTGTGGAAAAAGCTATGGGAAGAGAAGGATTTGACGTTGAGAAAGCGGTCAAGGAACTGGTAATGCTTGATGATCCGGCGAAAAAGAAGCAGTTAGCACAAAAGGTCTTTGCTGCAGCCCGAGAGGAGGGAATCTACCCCTCCAGCATCCATGATCTCTACATGGCCCGTGGCCGGAGCGAATTCGACGGTTTCACGGTTCCCGCGATCAACCTGAGGAGCATGACCTATGACTTGGCTTGCAGCGTATTCAGAGTGGCCAAGAAGCACGATTCAGGCGCGTTTATTCTTGAGATCGCCAGGTCTGAGATAGGTTACACAAGCCAGCTTCCCATCGAATATTCGAGCATGGTTTTGGCAGCAGCGATAAAGGAAGACTACTCCGGTCCAGTCTTCATACAGGGTGACCATTTCCAAGTCAATGCTGCCAGGTTTCACCAGAACCCTGACAAGGAAATGGCAGACCTGCGCTCTTTGGTAGCCGACGCAATCGGTTCAGGTTTCTACAACATCGACATTGACTCATCGACGTTAGTAGATCTGTCCCAGCCCGATCCGATGAAACAGCAATTGTCAAACTACAGCGTATGCGCAGAACTGACTCAGTTCATCAGAGAGACCCAGCCGCCAGGAATCACCATCTCAGTGGGTGGAGAGATCGGGGAGATAGGGCATCAGAACTCAACACCTGAAGACCTGCAAGCATTCATGGCAGGCCTCAGAGAACGACTACCCAAGAAGCTAGCAGGAATAAGCAAGATCTCCATCCAGACTGGAACAACACACGGCGGCGTTGTCCTCGCCGACGGCTCAATCGCGCAGATAAACCTTGACTTCAAAACCCTGAAAAACCTTTCTGAAATCGCACGTAAGGAATACGGCCTTGCCGGAGCTGTACAGCATGGAGCATCAACACTGCCCCCTGAAGCATTCAACAAATTCCCGGAATGCGAAACGGCAGAAGTGCATCTGGCGACAGAGTTTCAGAACATGATCTACGAATCAAAGCATTTTCCGGCCAATTTGAAGAAGAGGATCTACGAATGGCTCAAAGTCAATGCTGCAGGCGAGGCAAAGAAGGGCGAAACCGAAGAGCAATTCCTCTACAAGACCAGAAAAAAAGCATTAGGTCCCTTCAAGAAGGAGATTATGAGTCTGCCGAAAGAGACGCGCGATGCGATCGCGGTCGAAGTAGAAGGCAGATTTGATTTCCTCTTCACGCAGCTCGGTGTTGTTAATAGAGGAGAATTAGTGAATAGATACGTGCAATCTCAATAGAACCACGCACCCTTGTGCGAGCTAGCAGTGTCGTCCCTGGCGGCCATTTCAAACGGTTTCAAGAGAAGCGCCGCTGTTGCTTTCCCGAGGAATTGACAGCCTAGACAAGAAAAACGTAGGAAGGATAACTTTTTAGGCTGTTCCCCAGTTCTATCTATCCCAACATTCAAAAGAAGGAAGCAACAGCAATTTGACCCCTCAAGAGCAGAAAAAGCTCAGGGAAATCGTGGAGGAACAGGAGCGATGGGAAACCACTACGGTCCCAAACTGGGTGAGACGCCACCCCGAGATGAAAAAAGAGTTCCACAACATCTCCGAAATCCCCGTCAAACGCCTTTACACTCCCATAGACGTCAGAAACCTGGACTACATGAAAGACCTAGGGTTTCCAGGCGAGTACCCATTCACCCGCGGAGTGCACGCCACCATGTACCGTGGGCGCCTGTGGACGATGCGTCAGTTCAGCGGTTTCGGCACGGCAGCGCAGACAAACAAGCGATTCAAGTATCTACTCAGGGAAGGCGAGACTGGGCTGAGTATTGCCTTCGACTACCCAACCATAATGGGCTACGACTCTGACCACCCCGTGGCAAGAGGTGAGGTCGGCAGGTGTGGGGTCGCCGTGTCGTCCCTTAGAGACTTTGAGATCTTGTTCGACGGAATCCCTCTTGACAAGGTGACCACCAGCATGACCATAAACGGCCCAGCAGCCATGCTCCTAGCCATGTACGTCGCCATAGGTGACAGACAAGGCGTGCCCCACATGAAGATAGGCGGCACGACACAGAACGATTTACTCAAGGAATTCTTCGCTCAGAAACTTTGCATAATCCCGCCGAAGTCTTCTGTCAAGCTCGTGACCGACATAGTCGAGTACTGCACCAGACACCTGCCTAACTGGAACCCCATAAGCATAAGCGGCTACCACATCCGCGAGGCAGGCTCAAACGCCGTCCAGGAACTCGCCTTCACGCTCTACGACGGCATAGCCTACGTCGAAGCAGCCGTCGAAAGGGGACTAAAGGTAGACGACTTTGCCCCTCGTCTGAGCTTCTTCTTCGCCTCCCACAACGACTTCTTCGAGGAAATCGCCAAATTCCGGGCAGCCCGAAGGTTGTGGGCGAGAATCATGAAGGAACGGTTCCACGCCCAGAAACCACGTTCAATGTGGATGCGTATGCACGTACAAACCTCAGGTTGCACTCTTACAGCTCCGCAGCCTCTGAACAACATAATTCGCGTCACGCTTCAGTCTCTTGCAGCCATCCTGGGCGGAACTCAAAGCCTCCACACGAACAGCCACGACGAGGCTCTTTGTCTTCCAAGTGAAGAAGCGGTCCGTATTGCCCTGCGAATACAGCATATAATCGCCCACGAAAGCGGAGTGTCCAGTACGGTTGATCCCGTGGGCGGAGGCTACTACGTCGAGACACTCACTAACCAGATGGAGGAAAAAGCCGTGGATTACATCGAGAAAATCGATGGCATGGGCGGAGTCTATGAAGCCATAGAGAGCGGTTTCCTGCAGAAGGAAATCGCTGACAGTGCCTACAAACACCAGCGGGAGGTTGACAATAAGGATAGGATACTGGTGGGCGTGAATGATTACCGCATAGAAGAGCTTGAATGTCCGATCGAGTTGTTGCGCATCGACCCGAAGGTCGAGGAGGAGCAAGTGGCAGGGCTCAAGAAGCTTCGGCGCGAACGCAACAACGACAAGGTGAAGCAGGTTCTCAACATGGTTCACGACGCCGCGGATAAGAACCAGAACCTGATGCCTACAATAATCGAGGCTGTAAAAGCTTATGCCACACTGGGCGAAATAACAGATGTCCTCAAAAAAGTGTATGGGGAATACAAGGAGTTAATAGTGGTTTAGGATGGATTGAAAAGGTGCCAGAGAGAAAAATCCGAATCCTCGTAGCCAAACCCGGATTGGACAGCCACGACAGAGGCGCCAAAATCGTCGCCCGGGCTTTGAGAGACGCGGGGATGGAAGTCATTTACACTGGGCTTAGGCAGACCCCAGAGCAGATAGCCGAAACAGCCTTGCAAGAAGACGTCGATGTGTTGGGCTTGAGCATACTCTCGGGTGCCCACATGACCCTTTTCCCCAGAATAATGGAGCTGTTGAAGCAAAAAGAGCTAAGCGATGTTCTGGTCTTTGCCGGCGGCATAATCCCGGAAGAGGATGTTCCAGCGCTCAAGAAGCTTGGAATAATCGAGATTTTCGGACCCGGCACACCCACGGAGACCATAATCAGCTTTGTCAAGGAACATGTAGAGAAGAGCCGTTGATGGAAGGTGGACACGGCCCAACAGCTTGTCAACGCAGTACTCAGAGGAGAACGCCGAGCTACGGCCAGAGCCATAACTCTCGTGGAAAATGGTTCCCCAGAAGCCCAGAAAATCGTTTCCAGCCTCTATCCTCATACTGGCAGAGCACAGATAATCGGCGTCACGGGGCCCGGCGGGGCAGGAAAGAGCACGCTGGTCGAGAAGCTGGTTAGAGAGCTGCGGCGACGCGGCAAGAGCGTAGGCGTGGTAGCCGTAGACCCAACCAGCCCTTTCTCAGGCGGCGCGTTCCTTGGCGACCGCATACGCATGCAGGACCTGAGCACAGACGGGGGAGTGTTCATCAGAAGCATGGCAACACGGAACAACCCCGGCGGCTTGGCTAAGGCAACCAAAGACGCTGTGAACATTCTTGACGCCGCCGGCAAAGACGTCGTTATCGTGGAGACAGTGGGCGCTGGACAATCGGAAGTGGATATCATCAAGATCGCCCAAACCATAATCGTAGTATTAGCTCCCGGACTCGGCGACGAGATTCAGGCAATCAAAGCAGGCATCATGGAGATAGGAGACGTCTTTGTCGTCAACAAGGCTGACCGCGAAAACGCCAATAAAGCAGTTACAGACATCCAGGCAATGCTTGAACTCAGCAACGCCAAGGTTAGATGGCGTCCAGCGGTGGTTAAAACGGTAGCCACAACGGGCGAAGGCATAGTGCAGCTGTTAGAGAAGATAGATGAGCATGGAAAACACTTGGCAGAAGGCGAAGCCATCCTTAGACAGAAACGTATTGTGAGGACAGAACTGGTGGAAGCCATCAAACAAAAAGCGACAGAACAAATCATCGAAGACCTCATGAATAGCGGCAAACTCGAAAGGCTTATTTCACTGATACTTGAGAGGAAAATTGACCCGCAGACCGCCGCGGAAAAAGCGTTAGCCGAACGAAACGAAAAACCCAGCTAAGGGAAAGGGCTCATTGATGAATCAGCGGTTAGTACAAGGTTTGGTGCAGGTGTACACCGGTGAAGGCAAGGGAAAGACCTCTGCCGCTTTCGGGCTAGCCCTCAGAGCTCTGGGCAGGGGTTTGAAAGTCTACGTAGTACAGTTCATCAAAGGCGGCTTCGACTACGGCGAACTTCACACTCTCCAGCAACTCGCCAACCTAGAGCTGAAAGCATTCGGCAGAGGGAAATTTATCACGGAAAAACCCCCCGAAAAAGAAGACATAAACCTTGCATGCGAAGCCTTGGAGTGGTCTGAGAAGGTCATCGCAAGCGGAGAGTATGATGTTGTGATACTGGACGAAGCCAATGTGGCGCTGAGCTTGAAGCTCATAGACCTAAAAGACATTGCCAAACTTGTCAAGAACAAGCCCCGACATGTTGAGCTAGTTTTGACCGGACGTAATGCCCCGCAGGAAATCATCGAACTTGCCGACCTTGTCACAGAGATGAAGGAAATTAAACACCCCTTCTCCAAGGGAGTGCCACCTAGAAAAGGCATCGAATACTAACATTTCATCTAATGCGCGACCATGGTACCCCCATCCTTTCCACAACAATCTCCTTGTAAAGCCTTAGCGCCTCTTCCTCTTCTTCTACGCCTTCGACCACCATTACGCCGCTGCTGAGCAGGCTCGCCTCGGTGTCCTTCTTCGAAGTAAATGTCACGCCCATCTTTGTTTGAACCTGCAGATTCGAACCTTCCCGCTTCAGGATTGCTGCCAGTTTCTTCACGTCAAGGTCGAGGCTTTCTTTCGGGACGACGGTAAATACCCGCTTTCTGTTTCTTCCGCAACCCTCCTCGACCAACGCATGCCTTAGGGGCGAAGGCTGGGTCTGGGGATGACTGCCGCAGACTGGGCAGGTCTCTGCGCGCGCGACACTTATCTCCTCGAACCGCATGGAGTCGACATCGCAGTAAAGCAGCCTGTCTGTGAGGGATGGTCGTTTTCCAAGCAGGATCTTTACAGTCTCAGCGACTTCGACACTAGCCACGATACTTATGACAGAGGGGTGCACTCCAATCGTGCCGCAAGTTGGTAGGAGGCGGTCATCCAGTTTTCCGTAGAAGCATTCAAGGCATGCGGTTTTTCGGGGGATTACTGTGGACGCGTTTCCGAAGGTCGAGATGGCGGATCCGAAGACGTAGGGGACGCCCAGTTTGACGCATGCTCTGTTTACGGCGTAGCGGGTGTTCATGTTGTCCAGGCCGTCCACAACTACGTCCATCTTGCTCACCAGCTCCTCGGCATTGTGGACGTTGAAGGAAACGGGAAGGGGTTCAAGCTTGACGTAAGGGTTTAGCCTCTCCAACCTCTTGGCCGCGGCTTCAACCTTGGGGTAGCGTATGACGTCGAAGCTATAGAGGTGCTGCCTCTGCAGGTTAGACTCCTCGACTATGTCTCGATCCACGAGTCTCAGATGACCTACTCCTATGGCGGTCAGCTGAGTTGCCACAGTGGAGCCTAAACCCCCCAAGCCTACCAAGCAGACTCGGGCTTTCTTGAGTCTCAACTGTCCCTCATAGCCCACATCGTCCAGCATTATCTGTCTTGAGTAATATCTTAGCTCGTTTTCCGTCAATCGCTCGGACTTTTCGATCATGCGTTTAAGGAGCCTCTCCATCTTGAGCTCGTGTTCATGCTCTTTTGGAGGGGAAGGAATCTGCTTGAGGTATTCTTTCAAGCTTGCGGCTTCAGCCTTCCTTCTCCCCCCCTGGCTTCCTTTTTTTCCAGCCATGTCAGATTTCTCTCATCCAGCATTATCTTTGCCGCTGGTTCATCCCTAACTTACCTCTATTACTGCATAAGGTTTTCCCAGAATGAGAATGAGCGGGCTGCTGGTTAAGCTAGAACTTGTGGATATAAGGCACGAGCTCGTGCGCGCTCTGAGGTTTCAGTGACAGGTCCAGCTGTAGGTAAGCGGCACCGTCGTTGAAGTAAGGTGAGCCCTTTCTTGAAAACAACGTTAACACTTTTCCCTGGTGGTTGATTTTGAAGCCTTCGTGGGCTGGTTCGTGTCCGCGGATCAGCATTCTCACTTTGAACATGCCAAGAAAATCTTGTGTAATGTCTTGCCCGAAGAGTCTGCCTGCTCCTCTGGGTGACGGATGAGTTCCTTTAACGCCCTCTGCAGGGTCGCTCCACAAGATCTCTTCAAGAGTCGTCGTCTTCGGATGCTTCAGATGTGCGTATGCCAAGTCATTGAATGAACGGGCGTCTTTAGGTATCCCGCCGTGAATCAACACGTAAGACTGCTCTACAATCATCGTGGTGTATAGATGCTGGTACAGGTCACGAATCCTTGCATAAACGCCTCTGCCCTCTTTACCGAATCTTTCTAGCAGGTTCTGGGGCAAGTCGTGAGGGTGAGCTTGCAGGTCGTCGGGGCCTTCGTGGTTTCCCCGCATAAGCACCACGTTTCGCGGGAAGATTTGCTTCAGCTTCAAGACGATATAGTAGACCTCTGGAGAGTAGGATCCTCTGTCTCCATAGTCGCCGAGAAAAACCGTGAGAATCTCCTTTTTATGCGCAGCCTTTTCTACGAAACCCGAGGTTTTGAGGATGTGGACGAGGCTTTCTAAGTCGCCGTGGAGATCGCCAACGACGGTTGCTTCGCCAGATGCCTTGACTCTAGCGAGTCGCCCTTCGATGTTCAGGTTTCCGATTCGACCTTCTTCTGACCTTACGAGTTCGGTGGTTTCTTCGATTAGACCGATGTACTCTAGGCTGTCTGCTTCTATCGCTCTTCGTGTTATCTCCTTGAGCATCGTCATAGTGTGCTCTGTCACTCCCTTATGTGGCGAGAGTTATAGCAATTCCGCGACACTTTTTTGAGTAGTTACTCTTATATAGCAACATGAACCAAAACTTCGAAATCGGTCGATGAAACTCATGAACTCCAAAACGATTGCATTCATAGCTATGATGGGTGCGCTTGGCAATGTTCTCTTTCTGCTGTCTTTCTACTCAGGTCCAGTAGCACCTGGAGTGGCGTTTGATTTCTCTCTTGCGGCAACGTTCATCGCCGCTTTCTATGGAGGACCCGTAATCGGGTTTATTTCAGGTTTGTTCGTTGGGCTGCTTCCTGGCGTCTATTTTGGTCCTTTAGGTAATGGATCATGGCTAGGTTTGATCGGTTTGCCCATCGGCAAGTCGTTGACCGGACTTGTCTCTGGGTTCTTGGCGAAAGAACTGGACTTGCAAAGCAAAAACCATAGTTCCCTTGCTGCAATCCCAGTTGTGCTAGTCTCGTACATCCCTGAATGCTTGTTCACAGTCACCTATTTTGTTGCCTTAATGCCTCATTTTATCGGAGGCGGGGGGATAGGAATACTTGTATACGTTATTCCCAAGGCTTGGGTAGAGATTGCGGTGATAAGTGTTTTGATGGCAGCACTGAATGGCAATCAAGGCTTCACCAGCTTCATCGGAAAATTCTTTGCAAGCAACAAATCATCCTGATGCACGAGACCTACCTTGCTTTGATAGGATGACTTGGGTTTTTTCCTGTATTTCTCCTGCCCGTTCGTGAATCATCTCGAGCAGTTCTCTGAACTCTTCGTCTTTGGGGTATCTCTTGTATGCCCCATATATGCAGAAGCCCAAACCTTCTAGCATATCGCCAACGATGACGCCGAACAAGAAATCTCTCTTTGACTTTACATTACCCAGAAGCTCATCCTCCATTACTCTGCAATACGTGTTTTCAAAGATGCCTTGAAGCAGTCTGTCGAGCGCTATCCGCAGCGTCTCCTTCAGTTTCCTGTCCATCGATTATCGCTTCAGTCGAATTTTTCTTTGACAATCATCTTGCGAAATCGCTTCATGTGGTTGCAGTCAGACTTCATGCGCTTGAGCTCTCTGGTCTCCATCTGGAGCTTGGCAACTTTTAGACGGATTTCTTCAAGTTTGCCCATTTCAGGTCGAAGGGCAGTAGCTTTCAAACTTAAAAGCCATTATGAAAAGCAAATCTGAATTCAGAATCAGTATAACCAAGCTATACGTACATCTAGCCGTTCAACTATGGATCAATCGATTGGCCTTCTGCCGAGAGCTACATTGTGATAGATGATGTTAGACCTGTAAGAACACGGATTTCAAAGACACAAACATTATAAAACCATACCAAAATAATAGATTAAAGATTCACGGAAAAGTATCGATAAGAAACGTTAAGTTGGAAGATAACCCTAGTCTAATGCGAGAGGGGTCTTTTGCCAAACACTGAAAAACCCGCCGAAAACGACGCGAAAACAGAAGCGCCCACAGCTGAAAACGTTCCACGGAGCCCCCCCTCAAAGTTATACCTGAAAGCCGTCCCCCTCCGGGACCTCTCTGACCTGGACAGCATCAGGAGCGAAGTCAAGTCGGGCACAATTCTTATCATAAAAGTGAGCCCGCTGGCGAGCAAGAGCATCGAAGACGTTAAGAAGGCAGTGAACGACCTGTGCGAGTTTGTCAAGACAATCGATGGCGACATCGCCCGCCTAGGCGAAGAGAGGATAGTGGTAACCCCCAAGGGTGTGCGAATCTGGCGTGAAAAGGCCATTTCCACCGAAGAACAGGTTCCTACCGCAGCCTGACAGTCTCCAAGGTATCAGGAGCCACCGCATCAACCTTAAAATTCCTTCTTAAGAAGCCCGCGATACTCAAGCACTTCGCCCTTTCACCATGGCAGACTAGGACCTTCTCAGGGTGCGGCGTCACGCGCCGCACAAAATTAACAATCTGTCTCCTATCAGAATGTCCCGAGAAACCCTCTATAGACTCGACACGTAGCTTCACGTTGATAATCTCGATCCTGCCCTCAGCGTTCAAGACAGGCGTCTCAGCCAACCCCTTCTGCACCCTACGCCCCAGAGTACCCTCAATCTGGTAGCTGACAAATATCAACGTGGTGCGCTCGTCAGAAGCCAGCCGCTTGAAATAGTCAATTACCGGTCCACCTTCAAGCATGCCCGCCGTTGCCATGATGATGCTCGGCTCGCCCTGAACAATCTCCTCGCGAGCACTCGGATGTTCCACCATGGTGAAATAGTCAGACTGAAATGGGTTAACACCCTCATACAAAATACTGTTGCGCACTTCACGGGCAAGATACTCAGGATAAGCAGTATGAATCGCCGTGGCCTCGGAAATCATCCCCTCGATAAAAACTGGCGCCTCCTTAATCAGCCCCCTCTTCATATACCCATCAATAATAAGCATGATCTCCTGGGCGCGTCCAACCGCGGGCACGGGAATAATGACTTTTCCCCCGCGCTCCAAGGTCTCGTTTATGATCGACGCCAGCCTCTCCTCGGCAGCAATCCTCGTGGGCATGACGTCTTGCATGGCACCGTAGGTGCTCTCAGTTATTATCGTCTCTACCCGTGGGAACTCCGTGACAGCCGCCTCCAGCAGCGTTGTCTTCGCGTATTTGAAGTCGCCAGTGTACACGAGGTTGTGCAGTCCCTCACCGATATGCAGGTGAACTATCGACGAGCCAAGTATGTGTCCGGCGTTGTGCAGGGTCAAGCGGATGTCGGGCGAAATGTCTGTGACGGCTCCGTAGCGAAGAGGCAGCGTGTGCAGTACGCATTCGCGGACGTCTTTCTGGTCGTATGGCGCCATATAGCCCTGTTTGTTTGCCACATCAAGATAGTCCAGCTGCAGCAGCGTCATAAGGTTCGACGTTGGCGCAGAGCAGTAGACTGGCCCATCGTAGCCGTATTTGTAGAGGAAGGGGAGGAAGCCGCAGTGATCGAGGTGGGCGTGGCTTATGACTACGGCGTCGAGGGTGTCGATATCGAATTCGGACACGTCGAGACGTGGGAACGCGTCGAGGGGACTCGTCGTGCCTGGGTTGATGCCGCAGTCCAGGAGTAGTTGGCTTTCCCGGGTTTGCAGCAGAATTGCCGAGCGACCCACTTCTCTGAAGCCGCCCAGAGCTGAGATTCTGACGTCGCCCACGGCGAAGAACATTGGTCGGAATATTCGTTCTCCCACTGTGCGGAGTATTCTTTCGCGCTCTTTACTCTCGGTGTGAAGATAGTGTCGCATGTGGGTGATGATTTTTGAGGGGATTGGAGAGCTTCTGAGGATTCGGGGACGCCACCGCGTCTCTTTCACAATCTGCTGCAGCACTTCTCCGTCTTTACCTATAACTAGACCTGGCTTCTTGGCGTCGATTATGACTTCGCCTAGGCTGGGGTCAAAGTTAATGCTCGTGATTTCGGCTTCTTCGGGCACGACTCTCTCTATTATCTTCGTGGTTTCCTTTTCGACCAGCCTCACTGTCGGGTCGGAGCGGACGACTATTCGCTTGCGTATCAACCCCACTATGTTGGCTATTATGGAGCTTTGCTCGAAGAGAATCTCTGGCCGCTTGGTGTAGACTGCCAGCGCTGGTCCTTCAAACTCTATTCTAGTCACTTCTGCTTCTTTGGGTATGTGTTCTAAGATTGTTTGGCTTATCTCGACCTTGCTTTTCTCGTCAGCCGTCACGCTTTTTTCCTCGTTTTTGGAAGCGTATCCGTTATGCTCTTCTTCTCCTCTTCGTTCAGCTCGTGGTAGCCTATCTCATTAATGATTGCCACGTCGAAGCTGTCGCCGCTTGCCGTGTTTCTTTTCATGGCTGCTTTCACGGCGTGGACGACAGTGGACATTAACTCCTTCGTTGAGGCGCCTTCTTTGTACTTGTCTTCGAGAACGCCGTAGGCTACTGGTGAACCTGAGCCCGTTGCCACGCATTTCTCCTCTGTCAAGCTGCCAAGTGGGTCGAGTGAGAACACGCGGGGACCAGTGTCGTCGACTCCTCCGATCAGGACTTGGGCGATCAGAGGGGCGAAGCGGGATGAGAAGAGAAGGTTAGCGACAAGTCGGGCCGCAGATTTCACTGGGATTGGTCTTCCGAAATTCATCTTGTACAGCTGCGCGTTCGCGGTGAGTATGTCGACGACTTGTTGGGCGTCTGCGACGCCGCCTGAGATCGTCATGCCGATGTGGTTGTCGACTCGGTATATCTTCTTTCCCTGCTTGTGGGCTATGAACATGCCCATCGTAACACGTGTATCCGAGGACAGGATTACGCCGTCGCTGCAGACGACGCCTACCGTGGTAGTTCCCTTAAGGAACAGTTGATTTAGTGCTTCACGCATTTTCATGTTCTCCTGGAAAACCGAAAACGCTTTTCGAGTTGTCTTCCAAAGGAAGCTGGTTGCCATTTATTCATTACCGACTGATTTAAAAAGATTTCGAGATATGCTTAAATTGCCAAATGAACAGCCTAGTTGGGACGAAACCTATCGTGGGTTACGAAGAACCATGATAGAAGAGAGCCTGAAGAAGTTTTAAACTGAAAGCCTTATAAATGAACTATCTCAAAGTCGATTGAAGACATGAAAGCACGTTTCAAGCAGCTTTTAGCCTTGGCGTAGTGATCTCCTTTGACTTTGAAGCTCCACCAGATGCAGCTTCCAAGAGAAGTCGTTTTGGGAAACGGAACTCTGGAGCTTGTAGTGCCAATCTGCAAGAAACTCGGCTTCTCAAAATCCGCCTTCGTAGTCACGGGCGTAGAGACGTACATGGTTGCGGGGCGCAGGGTGATAGATTTGCTCAACGACTCTGGAATCAGCACCGACCACCTACTAGTATATTCCCCCACGGTTGAAGAGGTGGGCGCCGTCAAAGCCAAAATAAAGGAGACAAAACCCCAAGTAATACTTGGAGTTGGAGGAGGCACGAAGATTGATGTTGCAAAGCTCAGCGCTGCACATCAAGGCATCCCTTTCATCAGCGTTCCTACAACAGCCTCTCACGATGGCATTGCAAGCCCTCTTGCGTCAGTGAAGGGCTCGGACAAACCCTATTCCATCATGGCGCAGGCGCCGATGGCTATAATCGCTGACACAAGCGTAATCGTTCAAGCCCCCCACCGTTATACGGCGAGCGGATGCGGCGACGTTCTAGCCAAGTTCACCGCTGTGCAAGATTGGTTTCTTGCATACAAGGTAAAGAACGAGTATTATGGAGAGTACGCGGCGAGCTTGGCTCTGATGAGTGCCAAGCTTGTTTCAAGAAACGCCGAGGCCATCAAGCCGGGAGACGAAGAGGGACTGCGAGTTCTTCTAGAAGCGTTGATAAGCTGCGGTGTAGCGATGAGCATAGCTGGAAGCAGCAGACCCAGCAGCGGTTCGGAGCATCTGTTTGCTCACGCCTTGGATATTCTAGCATCCAAACACGCGATGCACGGTGAACAGGCAGGTATTGGCACTATAATGATGGCACGGCTTCATAAGCTAAACTGGCGGCGAATCAAGTCGAAACTCGAGAAGGTGGGTGCACCCACGACGGCTGAGGAGCTCGGCGTCGAGCCAGAAGACGTGATAGAAGCCCTCGTGAAAGCAACGAGCGTTAGACCCGAAAGATACACGGTATTGGATAAGGAGAAGTTGAACTACAAGTCGGCTAAGACGCTTGCAAAGAAGGTTGGAGTGGTCTAAAACATGGGAGCGCCTACTTGCTCTTTACCTTCCGCGTCCTTTTTGGTTTTGGTTTCTCCTCTTTTTTCGGGGGCTCTGCTGCTACCGCTTTGGGGTTCTTAAATGTCTCCACAAAATCAACCTTCAAGACTTCTGGGAAGAAGCGGTGTACGTCCGTGGCTATGCCTCTCTTTGCTAGCTGGATGCCCTCCAAGTAGAAAGCCTCCTCTGGAACCTGTATCACTACGTCAGCACCCTTCAGTTCCATCTTGAACTTCGCAACCTCGACCAAAGGCACCCTGCGATGAATCAGCGCCGACATCTTCTCCTCAAGAGCCTCAAGCTTCGCCTTTGCGGTCACCTCGTAGACCAGGGTTTTTCCAGCCAATGGTGGGTTGAAGTCAATCGTCACTCTTCCAGCCCCTACAGTCCTAATCGTTGCAGGCTTCTTCTCATAGTCAATACGCAAACCAATCTGGGGCGTAATCCCCTTATCCCTAAGCCTCCTCAAAGGGATCATCTTGAGCTTCTCCGGGTCACGCGGACCGAACGCCTTGTCGGGTGGGATCTCAACCGTTTCAGGCTTGCTCAACTGGAGGGAGGGCAAGCTGTCATCCAGTGCCTTAAGCACCCACCCTTCACCCACTACAACAAGTTTCGACTCGTAAACCTCACCTTCCCTGTATAACTTCTCCTTCTTCGCCACTTCTTCAGACGTGGTGTCGAAAACCTCACCCGTCTCCTTCACCCGAGCCACATAATCAACCACTAGGAAATCGCCCTTCTGAAACGCCATCCTCAAACCATCCTTAAACACACATCAGCCACTGGACAACGAGAGTAGTAATGCAGCACAGAAGGTTTTTAAACATTACCAACACCCAGACCAAAAACACCATAATTGCAGTCTAACAGCAGGCATATCTGGAGCCTAGAATGATCTAGACCCTTGCGCAAACAACTCAGCTCACTTTAGCGAACTCAAACCCAACGACTCAGCGAGCACATCCACATCAACCTGACCCACCTTAAAAACACTCCCTGAAACAATATTGTTCACTACAAAAACCGCAGGCGCAAACAAGTCGGGGTCAATCTTATAGAAGTCACATCCCGCTTCCTCAAAAATCATCCTGAATGGTTTGCCATGCAACCTAGAAGCTGACGAAGGAGCCCTCTCCAAAAGAGCCTTCAGCTCCCCGTCATCCTTATGCCTCAAGGCATAATAGGCAACTCCGCCGTAGAGAATCACATCATTCGTCCTCCCCATCGCTTCCACAAACTTCGGGTGAACAGGAGCAATTGGTGCACACCCCCACGCAAGCTCGACGCACAATGGGTCCAAACCCAACCTAGACAACTTATGCAAACCCGTCTCCACAATCCTCCCAGAAACCTGCACCGACCCTGCCACACTCGTGGTAGGAACCAGGATGACGTACAATTGACTGGGCGAGACACCGCATTCACGAGATAACCCGACGACCAGCTCTTCATGTGGTTTCTTCGACGTTTCCAACACCAAAACAGCAACATCCGCCTCATCCACATACCCTATCTTATCAAAAACGTCACGAGGCTTCAAGGCCAAAGCACGAGCAGGACCAGAACCGATCGCAGAAAAATCCCCCGCCTTAATCCGCCACCCCCCAAACTGAGAGCCGAGAGTAGCCACCGCAGGATGGTCAGTAAAGACAAAAATCGCCGGAAGCTGAACCTCTCTATAGGCTCTAGCAGAAATCGACGCTCTCCCAAGACCGCCCATACAAATCTCGGTGACCAACCTGCCCGCCTCAAAGCCACCCTTCGCATCAACGCCGGCGTCAATCACGGTAGCCCCCTGTACACTCTTTTCGACCGACACGCCATACTCAGCAGGTGACGCGCATAGCTCCTGCACCAATTCAAATGCTTTCTTGTTTACGCTTAACACTCCCAAACTCCTCAAACACATTATGACGCCATGTACCTTCAGAGCAGTGTTCCATAGGTTTTCAAGTGCTCGTTTTCTTCTCTCGCAACGTAAAGCTTTCCACTCCCACGCTCAGCCAAGTCGCCAATAAACACGTAAAAAGACCCCTTAATATCCTCCTCTTCTATCTTGACCTTGCTTTTGACATCGTCAATGGCAAAAGTCGGCAATATCGACGGGATGTGGCCAAGTAAGACGATCTTTCCACCAGTCATGAAAGCCCCCGCCCTCTCGCCAGCCTTGCCTTGAACAACAATAGTCCCCCCTCTCATACGTATCCCAGCAAACTGGGACACATCACCATACACCTTTATCAACCCTTTATTCATGTAGCATCCAGCCCCGACTCCAGCGTTTCCATGAACAACAATAGTCCCCCCTCTCATACCCTCGGTGCCTCCTCTGTGGGTTCCACCAGCGTAGTCTCCTACACTTCCACGTATATCAATCGTGCCTCCTCTCATTGTAGAGCCTGCCCAAGAACCAGCGCTGCCCTCCACCATTATCGTTCCCCCTTTCATTTCTTCCCCCAGGTGCATCCCAACATCACCCTGAACCTTAATCTCCCCATCAGTCATACACATCCCTATCCCCCTTAGTTTAGACAATTTCCCCACGAGACTGATAGCCACCTCACTGGGCTTACCTCCGCTCTCACCCTCCACTTCAAAAACATCGCGCAAAGAGCATGCACGGTTTCCTTCCCAGAGCTGAAGCTGAGTAATCTCATTGAATGATTTTCCAGAAAAGACGTCCGGTGAGATACATTCGGCGCAAGTGGGAACTCGCAGCTCTTTCCTCAATAACAACGTCACAGTCATTTGCTTACACCTTCGCGTAGACTGGAACGGGTGCTGATGCCGCTAAATGATGATCAGGGACCAGGTAGTTTTCGTACTTCACCGTGTAGTAGTCCTCAAAGACTTTCTGAAGTTCAGGTTCTGCCTCAAGAAGGCAGGGTGACGCCTTCACGTTTGCCCAATATGTTTTGCCGCTGATAGACTTTGTAATCTCGCCTCTTTTCGCGACGATTTCTCCGTCCTTTACAGTGTAGGCGGCGTTCTTGAAAGCACGTTTTATCAGCGCCGGATGGCTAGTCAGATCGGTTTTTTCAGGGTTCAAATCGTAGATGGCTATGTCGGCGTCTGCTCCAACTCCCAGATGCCCCTTATCTCTCAAGCCTAGAGCCTTTGCCTGTCCAGCCCTGGATGCAATCGCAACCTCGTAGAGTGTGTACTCCCTATCCATTGCAGACAAAGCAGTTTTCCGCTTGGCCCTCCCACTTATCTTCTTCAAGACTTCCTCTCTAGCCTTCCGGCTCATAAGCCAGGCGATGATCTGTGGATACGCTACGAACGGTCCCGCGTTAGGGTGGTCAGTTGTCAAGAGGATTTTCCATGGGTCTCTTATTTGAAGAGCAAGCTCCAGCCCTATAGCCCACTGAGTCGCGTGCACGTAGCTCTTGCGTCTATAGTGAAACGGCACTATTCCCGAACCTGTTTCAGCCTCGACATCGTTGTTTACCCACTTGTTACCCGTTAGCTGGTAGAGTGTGAATTGAAATGGGCCATCAGCCGTCATGGTCGTGGTATCAGTAAAGACTACTTGCCCCATGTCTAATGTCACATGGTTGTGAGCGTTCACGTAGTTGGCTATTTCTTCGGAAGCTGATGAGAAGGTACGCCAGTCTTCGCCTGCGAAGGCGCTGAATTGACAATGAGTTATGTGGATGACCGGCTTTCCATCAACTGCCAGATTCTCTACGCACTTCATGGTTTCCAGAGTTGTAACGTAGTTTCCAGGTTTTCCCAAGTTATTTGTGTGCACATGGATTGTGTGAGGCATGCTCAGGAGCTTGTTCACTTTGCACAGTCCCTGTATGATCTCGCGTGGAGTTATGTGGAAGTTGGGCACTGGGTCGTCGATGTCGCGAACGTTTCTGCCAAAGCCCCACGCTTCGAGTCCTCCTGGATTAACGATTTTGATCGCGTAGCCCTTGGTTGTGTTCATTACCCAGGCAACGTAGGCGGCGCATTCCTCGTACTCTTTCGCCCTCAAGTGTTCCAGCACAAACCAGTTGCTGCCGAGAAGCGGGTACGAGCTTTTATCTATCATCGGTGTGTCGTTTAACTCTTCATGCGTGTGCTTTGCCATCAGGGGCGCCATCGCAGGGTCCATCACGGTCGTCCAGCCCATCCGTGAATAACGGTAGCCAGTCGTGAAAGTTGAAGGGATAGAGTAGCCCACTCCTGAGCGAGTCTTGGAGGTCTTGGGCTCCACATCTTTGTAGTGGTCTTCTGGCCTCATGAGCCTGCCAGCGTTTACCTTAGCTCCAGCGATGTGAGAATGGATATCTACTCCCCCAGGCATCACCACCATCCCAGAGGCGTTGACTACCCTTGCCTTATCTACGCTCTCTACAATCCTGCCTTCACAGACCGCGATGTCAATCTTTTCCCCGTCGATTTTGTTCAGCGGGTCGTAGACAAATCCGTTCCTTATTAATAGGCCTTTCATCAGAAGCTATCCTTCCTTAGATCGTTTTATACGTTTGACTTGCCGTAGAATTCTTGCCAGGATTTCCGTGTCATGCAAGAACGAACGGGGAGGGGACACGACTTTTTTCAAGGGAATGGGTACGCGGTCCATACGATATGCGGTGCCCTCGGCTTCAATTCCAGAGAAAGCTGAGGGAAAAACAATGTCAGCAATCAGTGTTGTTGGAGACATTACTGGGTCGATAGCTATCAAGGGATGTCTCACCATGTTCTGAACAGCAGTTAGTGGAAAATTGGAAACAGGGTCAGATGCGACAACCAAGCTCGCATCTGCTTCGTCGCGGCAGAGAATATCCACTACGGAGGTCTCGCCGGGGTTGTATTGTGGATAACCCTTCGAGAAATCCACGGCAAAAGGATAACCCGTCTGCCAAGTGGAGACGATGTTGGCACCCGCGACGTTGAAGTGTCCCCGCATGGGCATGATTACGAACTTCGTAAAGTAGTTCAAGTCTTGTGTCAGGGCGATTGCTGCGTCAATGTTGTGCGATTTTCCAGAACTCATCGTCAGCCCCACTCCAAAGAATATGGCACCGAATTTGCACCCTACCATAGCGGCTGCAACGTCCTCTAGAAGCTCGACGGGTACGCCGGAGACCTTGTCAACTTCGAGCTCTTCATCTCTCACCAACAAGCGGAGGGCTTGTAGCAGTTCAAAGTCCTTGTTCGGTTCGACTTGAATGAAGAAATCTGCGAGTTCTGCGGAGCGGGTTCTCCTAACATCCACGACTATTAGTTTCCGCCTACTAGTCTCGAACTTAGGGGGCAATTTTCTTCCTGAAATAGCGGGTAAAGACGTTTCTTTCATCAGCATAAGCTCTGAAGCTCGGCTTAGACGCTTCTTTCCAAGAACTCCTCTCAAACGTGCAACATAGTGTTCCCACTCGCTTTCTTGGAAACGCCCTTCCGAGAAAGCTGTATAGCGTTCCATGTGACGGGGATGTGCGCTGTAGGGGTCACATGCCCAATAGATAACCAGGTCTGCTCGGTGGCGAATCTGGCCAAGCGTGCAGGTCGGTATGCCGACATTTTGAATACTGAGTATCGAAGGACCGTGGCACACAGTAGAAGTGTTGTCGATTACTCCTCCAAGCTGCTCAGCCAGCTCTACTCCCATGCGAATAGCCTCGCAGCTAGTGCAGCTCCAGCCGTAGAGTATGGGATAGGACGCGTCTACGAGAATCTGAGCAGACTTCTTCACGGCTTCTTCAAGAGAAACCTCGACAGATTCGTCGCCTTTCCTTATTAGGGGTTTTAGGTTTCGATGTTCGGAGTTGGAAAAACTCTTGAACTTTGCTTCACTGATGGCGCACGCGTTCTTCACGTCGACTACTCTGTTTTTCTTCACTGTGACCTCAAGGTCGTCGCACAGAGTACCGCAGATCGGGCATGCAACGTTCTTTATCACTGGCATTATTGTCCCTTCCTGATCTGCTTAAGAAGCTGCGGAATGCTAGAAACATTCTCTGTTAGTGCAGGTTCCACTTCAGCGTTGGTTCCTTTGTAAGAAGGCATACCTGTCCCATGCGTCTCGGGGTCCACTATAACGTTCACCCAAATCCCGTAAGGCATGTATACGATCTTTCGGTGTGGTGCTCTCTTCGAGGCCTTAGCCTTAACAACGACGGATCCGTGCTCCGTTGAAACCTTGACACTGGAATTCTCTTTGACGCCCAACTCTCCTAAATCATGAGGGTCCATCTCGCAGATGGCTACACTTTCACGATAAACGTCTGAAAGCTTGCTGTACTCCTTTGTGACCCCTTGATCTATTGTTCTACCGCTTATTAGTGTGACCTTGATCTTCCGCATGGTTTCTCTCTCATCCAGCGTCCCCGTAGCTAGATTGGGATGTTTCTTAAGGAGTTTTCCGTGTCTAGGTAGTTACTGTAATTACTGTTCATGTAAGCAGAGTGGGTTGTTCTCCTCACCCTAAGAGATGTGCCGGAGATGAAGATTTCTTGGACTACGAACAAGCAATACACGCGTGGGGAAAGACCTAAATAAACAACATTTAATAAACCTTCAATTCATTCTCGTAATAGAGGCATAGCTGTGTCTGAGATTGGGTTGAGAACACGGATGCTAGTCAAAGATGTCATGTCTAGCCCTGTGATTACAGTGGAAGAAAAAGAGACAGTGGAAAAAGTGGCCCAACACATGGATACTCATCAGTTGGGCTGCATTATCGTGACTGATAAGGAAGGAAAACCCATCGGGATAGTCACAGAGAAAGACTTGATAAGCCGGGTGTTAGCCAAGAATCGAATGCCCAGAAGACTTAAGGCAAAAGCTGTCATGACAACACCATTGATTACCATAAGCCCAGATGAAACGCTTAGCAACGTGGCGAGACAGATGAGTAGGTTGAACGTGAGAAGACTCGGCGTGATTTACAAAGGCGACCTTGTGGGCATCATCTCAAGCAAAGACATTCTGGCGGTAACTCCGGAGCTTCTGGAGACAATTCAAGAGAAAGCGCGCATAGAGAGCGGAAGCACTGAAGAAACGTTAGAGCCCTCTCCTCTGGCAGGATACTGCGATCGATGCGGTCAATGGTCAAGCCGACTGAAAGAGGTGGAAGGCGAATTTCTCTGCGATGACTGTCGTGTCGAAAACCAGAAAGAGTATTAGAAGATCCCTTAAGGAACCATCAGATTTGACAAACCTTAGCTGTTGTCAATGCATTCTATTCCTGCAAGTCGAGCGACTGCGGGTGAAGAAGGCCTGCGGTTTGCTGCACCTGTAGAGAGAAGCTGAGCAGTCAGGCTTTCACACATTTAGCAAGGTTCAGGTTGAACCGCAGCCAAAAAGAGTCGCACAACTTGTGTATTTAACTGCTTGGAAACAACATATTCTACCAGACTAATGAGGTGCGTGAAAGAAACCGTGGTTGTCGACACCGTTCTGCACAACGCGAAAGTGTTTGTTGAGGGCGCACTCATAGAAGCAGGAGTCGCTGTCGATGGAAGTAGAATAGTTAGGGTTGCAAAGGAGCCCCACCTACCTCCCGCTTCGAATAAGATTGATTTGAACGGATGTCTTGTGCTTCCAGGTCTAATAGATGCCCACGTTCATCTTCGTGGTCAACTGCAAGCTTTTGAAGAGGATTTTTCCACGGGAACAGCAGCCGCCGTTGCTGGCGGGATAACGTCCGTTCTAGACATGCCTAACAACAAGCCAGTTACCATGGACTCCGCCTCTCTCAGAGAACGAATGAAAACAGCTCAGCGGGATGTAGTTGCTAATGTAGGCTTCTTCTCTGCGTTTCCTGAAAATCTCGAAGAGATTAGCAGAGTTGTCGAGGAAGGAGCAATAGGGTTCAAGCTTTACCTCACGAAGCAGATAGGCGGACTCGACATAGACGACGATGATGTTCTGATACGCGCTTTCAGCAAGGTCATTGAACTCAGGGTTCCTATCGCAGTTCACGCCGAGGACAAACAGATGATAGAGGCTCTTTCTGAAGCTGAGCAAAAACTTGGGCATGAAGGAACAGAGGCATACTTGAGAGTCCACACGCCTAAGGTAGAGTGTAAGGCGGTCAGAAGGATACTCAGAATAGCCTGTGTATCTCATGTGCAGGTTCATTTTTGCCATATCAGCTCAGAAAAAGCAATTGCTCTCGTCAAAAGTGCAAAGGAGACAGGACTACGAGTGAGCTGTGAAGTCACGCCCCATCACTTGCTACTGACATCTGAAGATTTGAGGCGACAAGGCACAATTATGCTTACTGACCCTCCAGTGAGGCATAAGCAAGCTGCAAAAAGACTTTGGAACTCGGTTAAAGCGCTTGAAGTTGAAATTCTGGCATCCGACCATGCACCACACCTGGTGAAAGAAAAAGAGGCTGAATCGGTTTGGAATGTGAAGCCTGGAATTCCAGGACTTGAAACCTTGCTGCCACTACTTCTAACCAAGGTCAATGAAAACCAGCTTTCAATCGTCGAGTTAGTCAGGTTGACGGCAGAGGAACCAGCGAGGATTTTTCACCTTCGTAACGAAGGATTCTTGAAAGAGGGTTACAATGCCAACATAACAGTAGTTGACATGCGCAAAAAAGGAAAGATAAGAGCTGAGATGTTTCACTCTAAGGCGAAATATTCCCCCTTCGATGGTTGGCATGTGAAGGGATTGCCGTGTAAGACTTTCGTGAATGGTCGGTTGGCCATGGATGAAGGTGAACTGGTTGCTGAGAAGGGTATTGGCAGGATCATACGTGGTGGAGACCTGAGTTATGAAGTCGCTTAGACGTCCTCACTCTTCCGTTTGGAGGCGTATGAGATTTCTCGATGCACTTGGTATCTCAGTTTTTGAAAGAGACCAAGAGACTCTTCATTCGGTGTCTCAATAAGAGCACAGAAAATTGTTGCACCGTGCTTCTCTAGGGCTTTTTCAGCCGCGTCGACGAGTTGTTGAGCAATTCTCTTGCGCCTATGTTCTGGGTCCACTGCAAGGCGGTTAATCCATCCCTTCATTCTCCCGTCGTAGCTACCTATCACGATTCCCACGAGCTTTCCCTGATGAAAGGCGCCTATGAATAGATCTGGAGAACCACGCATCTGCTGCTTTATCATCTCCCTGCTGTCTCTGCCTCTTGGCCTGAACTGCAGTCCTGCTCGTTTCCAAAGCTTCATCATCGAGTCATAATCTTCAATCGACAAAGCTCGGATTTCCAATGTCTGAAGCCTCGGCATCTTTGATCCGCAGGTGATCTGAAGGTTACCGCACCTGTGAGTTTATTAGTTGCGGAGTAACGGGTCTCTCGGTTTTGATTTCCGTAAAGTGCGTGGATGCTCCTTTCTGAGGGGGCTGGTGGTGGAAGCCGTTGCAGTTGAGGTATTCGTAGGCCCAGATCTGATACTTCGGTATTGCGTTCCACTTTTTCTTGAACTCCTCGACACCTGCGCCGCATGCCCATCCCAGGTCAAGCCATCTGCACTCTTTTTGTCTGGCATGTTGTATCTCTTTGTAGAGGATGAAGTCAGCAAGGGATGGAGCGTCTGTGTAGAATCCCAAGGGGATTGTCATGGTGTCTTTGAAGAAGTCGACCAAGTCAAAGCCTATCAGTGTGCCTTTGTCGAAGACGTTGAACAGAAGTGGGGATTTGAACTTTCGCAAGTATTCCCAGATGCCCAGGTACAGTTGACTATCGTAAAGGTCCAGTTTTTTCGATTGCTCGTGCTGAGCGATTATGTGGAAGTGAGCAGGGGTCATCTTTTTGCCTATTTTCAGTTGGTACCCCCTTTTCTCAGCGTTGTGAACTCTGTACCGCAACTGCTTGTATTTTCCACCCTTAAGTGTGTCATCAAAACTAGGGATGTATATCTGGTAGTCTTTGTCGTAGTCGACTTTTTGACAATGAAAGCCTTCCAGGTTTGGGGGAAGCTCTTGTGGTGAGGTGACTATCAACACTTCGGGCTTGAAAAGTCTGGTGGATGTCTGTACGCATTCTAGCTTGTTTTCGCTGCTGTTCAGCTCAAACAGACTCACGTATAGTATTCTGCTGTATTTGTCATAGTAGACTAGGTAAGTGTCCTTGTAGATGTAGGGGTCACCATAAGCGAGAGAGTAGAGGCTTACAAGATGCTCATCAAAGTGGCCGAAACGTTGATACCGTACTAACATGCTTTTTTTGAGGCGTCTAAGCAGCGCCAAAAATCACCATGGCCTCACAGTTTCTGATTCCTACCAGAATGCAAGTTACTTAATAAACTTTCGCATCCAAATCTCGCCTCACAATCTGTCACCCTTGCATCGCACAATTGGGCCAACACAGACATGCCAGCCCATCTTGTGTATGGGATAGAATTTTATTCGACTATCACCTCAGTAGGTATCACACTCGTGTTCGTGGTAAATTGAAGTTCGTGTTAGACGGCATGCTTGGAAAATTGACTCGTTGGCTTCGCATACTGGGTCACAACGTAAGATATGCAAAAGCTTTGGACGATGAGACACTGATCAAGACTGCGAAAGCTGAAAAGCGTATTTTGCTTACAAGAGACGTTGAACTATACCAGCGAGCGACAAGTAGACATGCAGAGGCCTTTCTTGTTGAAGGCGAAAATGAGGCAGAACGCCTTGCATCTTTATCTATGCGATTTGACCTGAGTCTTGAGTTTGACCCGAACATCTCCCGCTGTTCAAGATGCAATACAAAGATAAGACCAGCCGACAAAGAGGAGATAGGCTACAAGATTCCGCGTTTAACAAAAACATTCTATCAAGATTTTTGGGAATGCCCAAAATGTGGAAAGGTCTATTGGCAGGGAGCTCATTGGAGCAGAATAACTGAAACGCTTAATGAAGCAAGGAGAATCCAAAAAAAAGGGGAGAGCTTGTCATTCTTCGCTGAGAAGCCACTTAAGCGGTACGTCTTGAAACATTCCGTCGGGCAGCGTTCTGCGAATAGTCATGGGAAGAATGCCGGCTTCAAGCTCCTTTAAGGCTATGTAGATTGGGCTTGAAATGTTGGAGGGGTCTACGAGGATGGGTGCACCCATAGCGATTTGAAGCGCTCTTGCACCCACTATTCGAGCCTTCTCAAAACGGGTTAGCTTCGGTGGACCCACTTCGATTTTGCCGCGGGAAGACGTCGCTTAGAACTCTCCACCGCCCGGAGGCATCCCGCCCATTCCTCCAGGGCCTCCTGGTGGACCAGCGGGCATCTTCGCCTTGCCGGATGCAATGACATCGTCTATCTTCAGGATCATTGTGGCAGCTTCGGTTGCGGACTTTATGATTTGCTTCTTCACTGTAAGGGGCTCATATACGTCTTCTTTGTTCATGTCGCCTATCTTGCCGTTAAAAACGTCTACTCCTGCCCACGTCTGCCCTTTCTCGTGTCGTGCTCTCAGTTCGGATAGGATGTCTATGGGGTCGAGTCCTGCGTTTTCAGACAATGCTGTTGGTACAGCTTCGAGTGCTTCTGCGAAGCCCATGACTGCCAGTTGTTCTTTTCCAGGTAGAGTTTGTGCATAGTTTCTCAGGGTTCTTCCAACTTCGAGTTCGGGTGCTCCTCCGCCTGCTACAATTTTGGGTTCCTCAACCACGTCTCGTATGACGCAGAGGGCGTCGTGGATTGAGCGTTCGGCTTCGTCTACGATGCGTTCCGTTCCGCCGCGGATTAGGATAGTGACCGAGTGTGGGTGTTTGCATCCTTCGATGAAGGTCATCTTGTCGTCGCCTATCTTGCGTTCTTCGACAAGTGCGGCATAGCCTAGATCCTCCTTTGTCATACTGTCGAGGTTGCTGACTATCTTTCCGCCTGTGGCTTTTGTCAATCCTTCCATGTCTGACTTCTTTACTCGTCGCACTACCAAGATGCCTTTTCTCGCCATGAAGTGTTGAGCCATGTCGTCGATTCCTTTCTGGCAGACGACAACGCTTGCGCCCACTTTCGCTACCTTTTCCACCATGTCTCTAAGCATGTTTTCTTCTTGTTTGAGAAAGGCCTCCATCTGTTCTGGGCTTTCGATGTTGATCTTGGCGTCAAACTCGGTTTTTTCAATCTCTAGTGCCGCGTCTAGTAGAGCTATTCTTGCGTTTTCTATTCGCTTAGGCATACCTGGATGGGTGACTTCCTTGTCGACTACTATGCCGTTTATCAGTTTGGTGTCTCTTACTGATTCGCCGGGTTTTTTCTGGATTTTCACGTCGTCTAAGTCGACCTTGTGTCCTGTTGTGGTTTTTTCCGCTACGGATAGAATAGCGTCTACGGCTATGTCTGCAAGGTAGTCGCGGTTTTCTGATACAAGCTTGCTTGCCATCGAGGTCATGGCTATTTTCTTGAGGAATTTTCTGTCCGTGGAGGCCACCTGTATGGCGATTTTTTCCAGCATTTCCAGGGCTTTTTCGGCCGCCTTTTTGTATCCGTCGATGATTACTGTTGGGTGAACGTTCTTGTCAATTAGGTCTTCGGCCTTTGCGAGGAGTTCTGCTGAGACCACTACGGCGGTGGTTGTGCCGTCTCCGACTTCGTTGTCCTGAGTCTTGGCGACTTCCACCATCATCTTGGCCGCGGGGTGCTGTATGTCCATTTCGTCGAGAATCGTGCGTCCGTCGCTTGTTATGGTAACGTCGCCGAAACTGTCGACGAGCATTTTGTCCATGCCTCTTGGTCCGAGGGCTGTTTTCACTGCCTCTGCGACAATTTTCGCTGCCATGATGTTGGAGTGTTGGGCTTCTTTCCCTCTTGAGCGTGCGGAGCCTTCGCGGAGAATTAAAACGGGGGTGCCTGCTAATTCTGCTTGTGACATATTCTACACCTTATAGGTTTACTGTTATGCGGAACAACAAAAACAGCGAAGGAATATAAGTTTTTCTGAGGTTGGTCCCTTTTTGGCTCCCTCATCCTTGGGTTAGGCGGGGATCATACGTATCCAAGCTACGGCGACCATGCCTAAGGCGATGAGTGCTGAGACAAGCAGGATGGCTATGTTTTGCCAGATGTCGAAGTTGCCCGCGTAGAATGCTAGGAATAGGATCACAAAGGCCAGCCAAGCAATGCCAGTGATGACCGTGATCGCGATTTTGCTGCTAAGAGAGTTCATGGCTTAGGGTATGGCTTGTAGTGTATTAATAACGTTTTTGTCTTGCGTTGTTTGGTTCTTGCGTGTTCTCTACACGGATCTAGACGTTCTTTTTGGGGCCGAGAATAAGTGCAGGCTAATGGAGCTGTTCTGTTGCTGTTTTGAGTAGTTGTTGTGTGGACATGCCAAGCGTCTTTTGGGTTTGTGTTAGGCTTTTCAGCCATGGTTTCTGAAGGGTTTCTTGGTGTATCTTGTTCTTGAGTGCTTTGGGAGTTATGGGCGAGTTTCGGGCCTGGAGGTCTTCGATGAGGATCGTTACCGTGTCGGCGACGATAAGAGCATTGTCGAGTAGGCTGTGTGGCTTGATTCCCGTTCGGTGGTCGTGGGCGCGGATGGCGTGGAGAGCGCCTAGGGATAGTTTGTCCTCCAATACACGTGCAGCTATTATCCCATGTCGAGTCATGTCGTCTTTGACTTGATCGTAGTCAAGGTCGTGGAGTAAGCCGACGAGTTCCCATTCCTCTTCGTTTGCGCCGAGTTTCTTTGCGAGGGAGCGCATTATCTTGGATGTCAGGATGGCGTGAGAGCGCTTGCTTGAATGCTCGATGAGCCTAAGTGCCACCTCCTTAGAAGTAGCGTTAGAGTTCAAAGGGCTTCCAACATGCACTGGTATGAGTCCATATTAAAGACTGTCTAATGCCCAAGTGTTATAATGAAAGACACTTCTGGAAAAGCAAGGGAACACTATTATACCTGTAACCTACTACGCAGACTGGACTGTCTTCCCATGTCGGCCATCGTCATTGCTGGTGGAGTGTCGAAGCGTCTTGGAGAAGATAAGGGATTGGTTAAACTGGGTGACAAACCGCTTGTTCTCCACGTTTTGGACAAGCTGGAGGGCGTTGTCGACGAAGTCGTAGTAATCGTTAACTCGGAAACACAGATGAAGAAATTCGCTAAAACAATCGACAATAAAGCATGTATAATGCCTGACAAGGTGAACGCCCAGACGCCTTTGGCTGGAGCCTTAACCGGTTTCGAAGCAGTCCAAAGCAAATACACATTGCTCCTCGCATGTGACACTCCCTTTTTGTTGCCCGAAACGCTCAGCTTCCTCCTAGAAGTGTGCCTAGGCAAAAGTGCAGCCATTCCAAGATGGCCAAATGGTAACATCGAACCCTTGCACGCGTCCTACCATGCACAAACTGCAGCCAAAGCCGCAAAAACAGCCATAGAAAACGGAAAATCCGACATGCGCTCTTTGGTGGAAAACATGCGAAACATCCGCTACATCTCCACCATGGTCCTCCAGCAATTCGACCCCAAACTCATAACCTTCTTCAACATCAACACCCCCAGCGACCTGAAACAAGCAGAAGCCTTGATCAGACACCACGTTTATTAGCCCACAACGCAGAACACACTTCCTCATGAACGTAGTCCAAGTAATCCCAGTAACAGGGCTCCCGATCATTAAGGAAGGCGACAAACTAGGCAAACTTATTTGCGACGCAGCAGACAAACAGGAAACCCCAATCCGAGACGGCGATGTCATCGTAGTCACCCACGTAGTAGTCGCACGTGCAGAAGGCGCCACAGTAAACCTCGAAACCATAACGCCCTCGCCCTTCGCCCAACACATAGCCCGAAAAAACGACAAGGACCCAGCCCTAGTGGAAGTCGTCCTAAGAGAAGCCGAAAGCATCATCCGTATGCGCAATGGCAACATCATAACACTCACAAAACACGGACTCATTTGCGCCAACTCAGGAGTCGACAAAAGTAATGTCCCCGGCGAAAGAATGGTAGCTCTACTGCCCAGAAATCCAGACGAGACAGCCAGACAAATAAGACGAAATATAAAAGAACAAACAGGCAAAACCGTGGCAATCATCATCTCCGACACCCACGGACGACCCCTCAGAGACGGCGAAATCAACGTTGCCATAGGCGTCGCCGGACTGATGCCTATACGAGACAGAAGAGGCGAGGACGACCTCTTCGGCTACACCCTAAGAGTGAAGAGAACCGCGGTAGCTGACGAATTGGCTTCAGCCGCAGAACTGGTTATCGGGCAAGCAAAAGAGGCAGTCCCCGCAGCCATTATCCGCGGCTACAGGTACCAACCGTCTGAAGAAGCAACGCTAAAAGACATGCTCAGACCACTGGAGAAAGAGTACTTCCTTTAACCACCGCTATGCTTGACGTAGTTCTCCGTCTCGGAAACAAGCTTTTCCAAATCCTGCCTGGAATGGGCATTGCTTATGGCACCAGTTTTACCTGACAAGAAGAACACGCCGTTCTCAGCTAGAGCCAAGTGATACTCAGCAAGCCTCTTCCTATCCGCTCTCGAAGCCGCCTCAGGGCTCGTGACATCCTCCTTCGCGAAGTGAACGTGGAACAGCGATCCCGCACGATTTACTCTGGCGTGGATTTTCCCCCGCTCAAACACGTCCTCAAGCCTCTTCTGAACCCTCTCACCCTCAGCATTGAGCCCACGAATCACCCGACCGTCCTCCAAAGCCCTAAGCATTTCCATCCCAGCACTCAATGTCACAGGGTTCGCCGTAAAAGTGCCACCGTGAAACGACAACTGGGGCTTCTCATACAGGAGCGCATCTATCCGCTCCATCACATCCCGCCTTCCAACAACTGCACCAACCGGAAAGCCTCCGCCCAGAATCTTACCCAGCAACGAAACATCAGGCACTACACCATAATACTGCTGCGCGCCGCCGGGGGCTAGCCTAAAACCCGTGATAACTTCGTCAAAAATCAGCAACGCACTCCTCTCGCTGCAAAGCTCTCTTAAACCCTTCAAAAAATCTTTCTTGGCGGGAATGCAGCCGGCAGAGCCTAGGACAGGCTCGACTATGACCGCCGCAACATCCAACCCCTTAATCTTTCGTTCTGTCCCCTCCAAGTCGTTAAAAGGCGCAACCACCGTGTCCTTCAACGCACCCGCCGTTATCCCACTCGACTCGGGCGCGTCGAAAGGAGGCTTAACAGCACAGTGTAGAGCATCATAGCCACCGTGCCAGCCACCCCCAAATTTCACAACTCCACTTCTACCCGTAAAAGCCCTGACAAGCCTCGTGGCATACATCGCAGCCTCAGTGCCAGAATTGCAGAACCGGACCAGTTCAGCGCACGGGACCATCTTAACAACCTGCTCGGCGAAGGAAACCTCAAGCTCATGACACACACCGTAATGCGTCCCTTGCTCCACCTGCTTCTTCACGGCCTCAACGACACTTGGCGGGCTGTGGCCCAAGATGTGTGTGTAATGCCCCATCCAAAAATCAACATAGACGTTGCCATCCACGTCCCTTATGCGGCTTCCTTTCGCCCAATCAACGTAGAAGGGATAGGGCTCAAAGTAGCGGATAAAATACGATACTCCAGCGGGTAGAACTTTCTTGGCGCGCTCGTAAAGCAGCTTCGACTTCACAGTCCTAGAAAGATAATTTCCTCGCATTCAGCTGGGACACCCTGAGACAAGTCTTGTTGAAGGGGTTTAAATGCTTATTCAAAAGACATTCAACCCATTTGCCCTGAGTGAAACATGAACAACCCCTCTCGAAGCTACACATCGTGGCCGCCTAGCCAAACATGCCCTGCAACATCCTCTCGATTCCTTCACATCAATCAACACAGATACCATGACAATTCAAGAAGAGAGAGAGAATCGCAGCGAAAAGGTATAAGATCAATCTAATACAAGCCTAATATAATGACCGTCGAACAAGAGATCCTGATAGAACTGCTCAACCTAACCAAACACGGTCCCACAGACCATTCTCTAGTCAGCAGGAACACAAGGACCCCTACCCAGACAACCCAACGCCTACTAGGACAACTCGGCGACCAAAACCTCTTGAAATTGAGGGGCAACCTAATAGAGGCTTCCTCAGACCAGCGGGTTAAGATCGCGGTACAAGCAATAAAGCTTGGCGCAGACTTTGAGCGCGTCTGTACAGCGCTGGAGTGGAAGGAGTTCGAGGGCATCGCAACCCAAGCTTTCGAAGTCAACAACTACAACGTCATAAGGAACCTTAGGTTTAAGGAAAAAGGCAGCAAGCGCTGGGAAATCGACCTCCTAGCCCTCAGACAACCACTCATCCTGTCGGTGGACTGCAAGCACTGGCAGCACAGGTGGACGCGGGCGCCCGTGGTTACGATGGTGGAACAGCAAGTCGAGAGGACTCGAGCCTTCTCTGAGGCCTTACCCAGTATTCGCGACAAGATCGGATTAGACGGGTGGAAGCAAGCCATGGTGGTCCCTATAATCCTTTCTCTCATACAGGCACCATTCAAATTCCACAATAACACGCCTACCGTCTCGGTGCTGCAACTACAAAGCTTTTTAAATGAACTTCCAGCGTACACCAGTTCTTTGACAACTTTTCGGCAAAATGTCCCAGTCGGAGACAAGCGAATAACTGAATACCGGCAAAAACCAACCGAAGAAGGAGCGTCCTAAGCCTGATTAGACATGAAAAGGGTAATACTGCTTTGTTGATTTTGGCGCTTATGGATGGGTTATATAAGAATTAGTAAAAAACCTCTTCTGGTATATTATGCTCGCTTTCTCGCTAAGATAATGAGGCGAGGCGAGTCTTGCTGGAAAAGTTGTTGGTCATAGTCTCCATAAGTTCTCCTTATCTCCAGCCTTGCTTTTTGCAGCATGCTTCGCAGTTGTGGGAGTGTGTAGAGGCGCAGGTTGTGGTTGAAGGTTCGCGTTTTGCCGTCGTTCTTGTCCAAGATGGTCCAACGGGAGTGCAGTTTCGACGCCTTTGAGTCGAGGGTGCGTTTCTCCAGCATATAGAAGCCTGGAAATTCGCCCCAGTCCTTTTTCTGGAAGACTTGGAGTAGGTGTTCTCGGTTGGCTATGTCAATTAGCAGGTGGCCGTTTCGTTTTAGCGTTCTCGCGACTTCTGTTAGGCTCTTTATGTCTTCGGTCTCCGAGATGAGGTAGCCGAAGCTTGTGAACATGTTGATTACCGCGGTGAATGCTTCTTCGTGGAAGGGCAGATTTTGTATGTCGCCCCGCACCAGCGGAAAAGCATGCTTTCCACTCTTCATTCTTTCTTTGGCGATTCGGAGTAGGTTGGGCGAGATGTCGAATCCTATTATGTTCCATCTTTTCTGCGCGAGGAGCAGCGAGTGCCGTCCAGTGCCGCAGCAGAGGTCGAGAAGCAAGCCTTTTGTTTCTATTACTTTGTCGATGAATTCGGTTTCCTTGCCCGTTTCTCGGGCATCGGCGATCTCTGCCCAGTATTTACCCAGTTCATCGAAAAGCGAAGTGTGCCAGTTTTTCCCGCTCATGACTCGGTGCGTTCCTTAGTAGACTCGAGTTTGAAGTTTCCTTCTTCGCCTTTTATGATGCGTTCTTGGTCTAGAAGACGGTTTTTGTCCCAGTCTTCCCAGGCTATTTGTCGGAAGACCCATTTTTTTCCAAGGTGAGCTGCGAGGACTGCGTGTTTCTGCTCTCTAGCCAGTGGGACGAGCTCGTCAAGGAACCTGAAGAGCTTGTCGATCTGCTGCTTCGGGAAGTAGGCATAGTAGCTAGCGTTTTTCACCTCAAAAGCGTAGACATGTTGTTCTCTGCGGGCAATCACGTCTGGAAGAGGGCTAAGGCTTGGGTTGCTCACGGGCACCCTGACGGCGTGGTAGCCGTTTCTCTGCAGTTGTTTAACCAGAACCGTCTCGCTGTAGAAACCACGCCTGCGCCACTTTCTCAGGTCGGATAGCTTGAGGGACTGATTCATCACGACGCACTCAGTATTATTCAAACTGCGATGGAATTATGCTTTTCCAAAGCACCCAGTGATGGTGGATTCCACGGCCTATGGAAAAAACCCCGATTTCTACACAAAATACCTAGTCCAAACAGTGCAAAAAAGCGATATTTGAGACGGTGCCTAAGAAGAACCCAGACTCTTTTTTCTTCTCAAGACCCGATCTAAGAGCCTGTTTATTATCTCATCGTAAGTCTCGCCCTTCTTTCCCACATTTTTCAACGCATCCCGGGTCTGCGGCTTGATCTTAATAGTCGTCAGTTTCTCCTCACTCACCCCGCTTATCCCCCATTATGCACAGGTATCCAATGAGAATAACGGGTATTAGCATTTATGCTTTTTCCAGGATTCTCGTGGCCTCTTTAAAATATAGCTACGAAAATCCACCAGTTTACCAGAAAAGCCGCCGCCTGCACAAGAATGCGCCGGATTAGCGAGATTGCGCAGAAGAACGATAGAACGCAAGCCAGTTGTGAAACTGGAACCTAACCAAGCGCCGCTTCACGCACGCGCCAAACACCCTCAGGGCTCAGAAACAGGCCGCCAACACCCTGACTCTATTTGAAACACAGCTCCGCAACAGAAGAAACCAGCCCTGAAAGCAGATGATGGCGTAAGACTTGTACGTCTTTCAATCGCCCCGACAATACGACACCAAGGCCACTGGTTATGCTTTTGTATCCACTCGTTCATGCGGCAAAGTCTCTGGTGAGACCCGGCAGCCTTAGTTTTATCGAGAGAAAAAAGAAGCTCAATTCAAGGCTCTATGCTCAGATTGCACTTTTCTGAGGCAAGTTGGGTAGGCAAAACAAGCCATATTTCGGATTTCTGATGATGCCACATGGAATGTTCGGTGATATCAGTTGTATAGGTATTAACAACAAAATCATCGTTCACCAGGATGTTTTATCTTGTCCTCTATCATTCAGGTTAGTGCATCTGAGGAA
>CAYGVX010000009.1:0-5333 GCA_964353725.1 uncultured Candidatus Bathyarchaeia archaeon | reverse complement strand
TTCACCAGGATGTTTTATCTTGTCCTCTATCATTCAGGTTAGTGCATCTGAGGAATTTGGATACAAAAGCATAACCGCCTCTGCTGCAGAGTTCCTTTACAATTCCGCTCTCTGCTAAGACTTGGTTGGAATGAGAAGGCAAAGTATAACGATCTCGGCTTGGGCGATAGTTTTTGCCAGAAACAAGAAGCTACTCGTCCAAGAGAGGCTTGACTCCCGAAAACGATTTTCATAGGCTGCGCGCGCCGAACGGCCACATGAAATTCAGAGGAAAACTTAAGGACTGCGTAGATCGTCAGCTCAAGGAGGTAGCAATCCTTACAGTCAAAGAAAACTCTAGGTCTGGGTTGGTAACCCCCTAGATCAGTTTCCCAGCCACGCATCAGGTTCCTCTTCCCAGCAAACCTTGCAGGCAGAGAACTGAAGCCCGCCGTTGGCAGTGCCTCAAGAAGCAAATCTGAGTTCGTGGATTCCGAAACACTTGAGACCCTTGCCTTCTACCCTCGAGAATTCATCCCGAAACTAAGAAAGACTCAGAGAAGACACAGATTGAGCAGAAGAAAACCTGTATCCCAGGTAAGTGAATTGACCCAGCCGAGGTCACGACAGAAGCGGCAACAGCTTTATCCAACCTTCCACGCACAACCCTCCAGAGAGGCAATAACTAGTTGAAGATTTATAGTCAGAGTGTTGAATTCACTACGAAAGGGGAAATAGACTTCTTAGACCTCACCGAAGAAATCCAAGCAACAGTCTCCAAATCCCAGGTGGAGAATGGCATAGCCCATGTCTTTGCGCCTCACGCAACTGGAATCATAATCCTCACCGAACACGATCCAGGCCTTCTGGAAGACATCAGGCATACCTTGGAAAGGCTGATCCCTCGACAAGCATCCTACCAACACCCGTCGAACGCGCACTCCCACCTGCGCTCCATGCTCCTCCCACCCGACAGAACAATACCAATAGCCAACGGAAAACTCGCCCTAGGCACTTGGCAGTCACTACTATACGTGGAAACAGACGTCCACCCCAGACACAGAACCGTTACAATTCAAATAATCGGAGAATAGGAGCCCTAATAAGCCGCTAATCCACTACGCTCAAACTTCGTTCTCATCTTGCATGACAGAAGACTCCGAAAAGGCAAAATCCACGGAAAGAAGCATCAACGAAAGGATGTTTTTAACACTAAAAGCTAAAACTCGTATGGTTCGAGAATGCTTCGACAGTCAAAAAAGAGAAACTAAGAGCCATTTGAACATCTTACGGGGAGGAATGGCGTTCAGCGGCTTATCTCTGCGCCTAGAACAAGCTTCAAGCATGCATAGAAGCTTGTCCAGCTACAGAAGGTGACCGGGTCATTTATGGGTTTATAAACTTCGATGATGTTCGCAGTTTGCGGTGCTTGACTGTTTGCAGACGCGGTGTTCCCCGGAGTTTTCAGGATGGTCGTGAGTCTGCAAGATGGCTTTCCCATGGAATTGTTAACAAAAACAAATAGCTACGGCAACCAGAGTCTGCGCGCTCGCAGTCCACGGTGGCGTAGTCGCAAGTCCAGCGGACTCAGCAGCGGCGTGGGCGATCCTCGGAGCACAAAGACTGCATGGCGTTCCAGTCACCGTAGAGATGAAAGCCAGTTTCCTGAAGCCGGCGAAGCCAGGCATGCTTTTCGCTGAAGCCTGGAACATTCACGAAGGCTCCAAAATCTACGTGAGCGACGTGGAGGCCAAGAACAACAGAGGTGAGCTCGTAACCAAGAGCCTCGTCAATTACTACCTAGTGCAGAACGAATAGCGAAGAGGGTGCTTCTTCAGACCTTCTTGTAGATTGCCTTTTTCCCGAACTGTCGTTCGTAGATATCCCTGACTCTTTGAATGGTGTCAACCTCGTCAGGGCTCTTGTCGTCGCGGATTCTCATTATCCTGGCAAAGCGGAGAGCCATGCCGCTCTTGTACTTTGGGCTTTTCTGGATTTCGTTGTAGGCGACCTCCACGACGATTCTGGGCGTAACGGAAACTCTGTGCCCTTCCGCCCGTATCGTCGACTGCTTCAGCCGCTGGGTCATCAGGGTTATTTCGGCATCTGTTAAACCCTTGAAGGTTTTTCCCACGGTGAAGAGCTCGCCGCTTTCGGCGTCTCTGGCAGCCAGATAATAGTCGGAGAGCCAGCCATGTCTTCGACCGTACCCGTACTCCGCCGCTACGATGACCAAGTCGAGAGGGTCCAGGATGCTTTTAATCTTGAACCATCTTTTGCCGCGACTCCCAGGCGCGTAAGGGCTGTCGAGTCGTTTAGCCACCACACCCTCGTGTCCAGCCTTCATGGCTCCTTGCAAGAAGTCTTCTGCAGCTTCAACGGATTTGGTGACAGCCTGTTTAGTCAGGGGGATTGAGCCTGCGACTCTGATCAGTTTTTCTCTTCGTTGGATGTAAGCTTCTTTGATGAGGCTTTTGCCCTCGATGTAAAGTGCGTCGAAGAGGTATAGTTGAATCGGCACTTCTTCGGCTGTGAGCTCGATTTTGTGGACTCTTCTGAAGCGCCGCATGAGGTGTTGGAAGGGCAGGGGGCTTCCGTTTTTACCAACAGCGATGACCTCTCCTTCTAAGATGGCTTCGACAGCTTTGACCTCGCTCTTGACTTGCTCGACGATTTCAGGCAGGCTCTCTGTCACGTCGGTAAGTCGTCGGCTGAAAATCTTCACGGTGTCTCCTGACTTGTGTATTTGTATACGTGCCCCATCCAGCTTGTATTCAAGCGCGGTTTCTCCGTCGTGTTCTTCCAAGGCTTCTGCGACTGTCTCAGCAATCTGCGCCATCATGGGTTTTACTGGTCTGAAAACCTTGTAACTCAGGGTAGCGAGGCTTTCTGCACCTTCAGACTTTAGCAAGGTGGCGATTTCGCCTATGTCTCCTGTTAGCATGCTGGCAGTCTGGACGTCGCTGAGCTGGATTCTGAAGGCTTGTGCAACTGCAAGCTCCATCAAACCTTCGTAGAAACCTGTTCGCATTCCGCTAATCAAAACCTTGACTATGTATTTCGCCTCCAGGGGCGTTGCAGAGCTTAGAAGGGTCTCAAGCAACCTCTCCTTCCTCTCTCGCGAACCAGTCCCGGTGGTCTCTGCGATGGTTTCAAAGGCTCTGCCGACTTCGAGGATTGTCAACTGCTTCTGGAAGAGCGTGGCTTGCCTTCTAATCTTGCCTTCTTCGAACACTGTTTTGGTCGCGTCGCCTGCGTCACCTGTTATTCCGAAGGCTCTGGAGAACTGTTCGTCGTCGACGTTTGCTATCCGCTGAACAACCGTGCTAATAGTTGTCCAGCTGACCTCCAAAACTCGCTGGTCCCGCACAGGGAAAGCTCTGCCCATTAGCATCGACGTAGCTGGTTGAACCTCGCCGGGCTGCAGCTGCTGTATGAAGGAGGCTACCCAGTCTATCATTGTTCTGCGCTTTTTCGTCGATTCCAGCCGCTCGCAAAGCTCAGCCAAGTCTCGGAAAAGCGTGAGCATAAGATATCGCTTTCAAAAGAAGAAAAAGGAGCCTAACGTAACATAAGCCTTCCTACAGGATGAAACCTAGAAGAATTGTGATGCCAGTTTCTCCTTTACTTCCTTGATCTTCTTCTGCAGCTCTGCGGCTTCTTTGCTTTTCTCTTTCTTCAAAGCTTTATAGCAGTCTAGAACGTATTCCAGAGCGCTTACTCCGAAGCGGTCGAATCCTTTGCCAAAAGCGATTTCAGCGGACTTGTTGAAGCGTTCGATGGCGGTCTTGTAGTCCTTCGTCATAAAACTGCATTCGCCTGCCCTAAACATCATGTTGGATGAGTCAAAAAAGTTGCTCTTCTTCTCGTAAAGCGTTGATGCTTGAAGAAGCTTTTCGGCGGCTTTGTCGTATTTTCCAATTTCGTAAAGAGTGTTCCCTTCTTTGTGAAGCCTAATCGGGTCTTCTTTCTCGATGCTCATGGAATTCCACTCGCAACTTTATCCAGATGCGGTCTAGTTGCTTTTAATGTTTCCGTTGCGCCGGGCGCGCGCGCATTAGCGTAAGTATCGCCGATAGAAACGAGGTCATCGTCTTTATCGTTATTAGGTTTGTGGATGAAGTTTTATCCAACCCAAACCCCCTAGACTTTGCCCACTGGCGCCAGATAGACGGTGAACTCATCTTCTCCATCGACACCAATCAAGGCGTCCATAGCTTCCTGTTCATATGCCAAGATCGCACAGGTTCCAGCACCGATTGCTTCACATGCAAGGTAGAGGTTCTGGCAGATGTGACCTGCCTCGACTGCAATGTCTTTATAGCCTATTACACTGTAGCGCCACTCGGTACGATAGGGAATCGCTGCCCATACGAAGACGACAGCAGATTCTCCCACAAAATCCTGGTCCCAGCAAGCTTTTGAGATTTTGGCGGGCAGTGGCTTGTTGCCGTTCACCAAGACCAGTTTATGTTCAATCGGAAGGTATCTGTACACGCCGGGTTCAACGCCTTCCACTCTATTTATTATTAGGTATGTTTCAAAAGGATGCCGAGCACCGCCCGATGGTACAGTTCGCTTTGTCCAAACTCTGTTCTTGTCCACCGAATTAACGCCTTGCGTAGCCCACAACAAGAAGGAGAGTTCCTCGAACTTCAGGTTTTCTGAAGTGAATTTTCGTCGGCTTTCTCGATTCTTTATCGCTTTCACCAATGAGATGGTTCCGAAACCCGTCTTTTCAAATTCTTTCAGTTCAATTAAGACATTATCCCTAGAGTATGGTTTCTCGAGAGGTGGCGGAGAAATTCCTTTGCGTTGATGTGACTCCCACTCCTCATGATCGATTCCAGAAGACTTCAGCAGTGACCTTCTTTCTCCAATGACTTCATCATAAGACTTTTTCTTCATGCAAACACCTCCGGAACTGTCCACAATAAGAACCGTAGCATTTTAAGAGTCTTTCCATTTGGTTTGGTCAGTTGGGTGGGGTAGAGTTTTATCAAACGCAAACCCAAACAACAACGGGCTCTCATCCATCCACTCTTACTCTCTTACACACACTTACTCAACGCGCAAGTCGAGCAGCAAGCCAAGCACATTGTCAATGAGAAAACGTTCATCAATGATTGCTCCGAGGCGAAGGTTTATTCCCTTGCAGGGCAAAAGCTTCAGCACAAATCTGTCTGAGCTGTTTTTTTCCATGTGGAAAGGGTAAAGTCTGCACAGTGCGGGTCGGTAAGGGTAAACCGTGCATTCATAGAGTTGTTTTTGTGAGTCAAATTTGAGGAACACACACGAACCTGAAACCATGCTTTTTAAGCGCCCATTGGTTGCATCTAGAAACTCGGCTCTGG
>CAYGVX010000008.1:0-56068 GCA_964353725.1 uncultured Candidatus Bathyarchaeia archaeon | reverse complement strand
TAGGGTTTAGTACTCATACTTTTGGAAGAGTTTGGGCTTCCGGAATGCCTAAATGCTGTTCATGGTGGTGAAATCAACTTAAACGGCAGGAGTCTAACGTTCCACTGTTTTAGGAAGATACTGCTCCCTGCAATTTCAAAGCGTTTCCATCCATGCGCCTGGGCTTCAGATGACTGAGATCTCGCCATGCGGAAAAGCAACATCAGCCAAAGGAAATGGCTTGACTAGGCTGTGTGAAGATCGCTCTTGATGTTATTAGAGTCACAGTCTCCTTTATGCCAGGGATCTTCCTCATAACATTGATCACAAAATTGTCCAGCTCTTCCATGGTCTTGAACTGTGCTTCAACGCACAAGTCATAGATTCCGTATGTCAGGCTAGCCTTGCTTATTTGGCTGGTGTTTTTGAGCGAATCGAGAATCTTGTTTTCGGTCCCGGCTTCTATTTTCGCTAGTATATAGACGAAGATCATTCGTATCCCTCATTTACACTAAGCATTTCGAGTTTTTAAAGGCTACGCGAGTGTGATCGTGAGCTCTAACCCACGATCGCTAGAAAGACGAGGAAGGCTTCATGAAACAAAGATTCGCTTGATTTCTCTCTGCTCCTGCAGATGCTCTTGCTCAGAAACTGTTTGACAGTCAACGGAGAAAAAAAGGATTTTGCCCTCGACTTAGCCGTCTTGTATCTGCTAAATGCTCTTCGATTAACCCTCGGATCGAATACCTATACTTCTAGAAGAGCTTTGGCTTTCGGACATCTGGATCTGGTGCATGGCAATGATATAGGCGAAGCCTGCTGATGCCAGTTCTTCGGGGCTCCTCCACGGTTGTGGCTGTTGCCACTTCGTACTGTTTGTCTTTGAAGTGTACGAGATTCGTGCGTTTGAGAGTGTTTCGGATGCTCTTGGGGTGGGTTTCTGAATTGGAGGTACGGGCGCGCACTTCAGCATTCTGCTGGGTCATTTTCGCTTCTTGGGATTGAGTTTGAAGCCTCGTCTTTCAAGCTGCTCCAACAGCTCTTTTGGTTCAGGGTGCCATTGTCCCCATTTCCGGCAGATGTGCTCTGTCCAGCTGTAGTTGTCGTAGGTGAAGGTGTCTTCGCGTTGTTTGGCTTCGAGTTGGATTTTTGCGTTTTGTTTCTGGTAATATCCTTGCTTGAGGTAGCCTTCGTCCATCACTTTCATGGCTTTTGCGACTTTTTTGTCATCCAGTTCTGGATACTTATCCTCGAACAGGGCGAACTCCATAGGATAGCGTGGTCTCGGCGGGGGATTCTCTGCTGGATAACCCATCGCAAGCTGAACGAGCGGGAAAACTCTCTTGGGCAAGTGGTATTCTTCTGCGATTCTTTCGGCTCTGAACATTGCGCTTCCGAGGAAGCAGCTTCCCAGTCCGAGGCTTCTGCCGGCGACGACCATGTTTTCTGCCATTAGCGTTGCATCTTGGATTCCGAAGAACATGAGTGTCAAATCGTTTGTCAACGGTTTCCAGTCTCTCTTCGCCATAATCCGCTCGAACTTGTGGTAGTCAACGCACATTGTGAAAAGGAGTGGAGCCTTGAATGGATTGCGTTTGATGTTACGTGACAAGAGCACGCTGTAGGCTTGCGATGCGAACGGAGCCTGCTGACCAGCACGGACGATTGTTTCAATGACTTCGTCAGAAGGCACATCCTCCTTGTATTTCCTGATTGACTTGTGTTCAAGCATGGTTTGAATAACAAGATTGCTTTTAATGCCCCATCACTTCCCAGGAGTATGGAGGAGAATATTACTCTAATCAGTATATATCGTGTTTGTGCGGGCATGGTTCTGCATCGAGCTTATCTACGCCAACGCCATATGCATTCGAGGGTGGAATGGCTGTGGAGAAGCTGAAAGCCAAAGCGTTGCTGATTGACCTGGATGGAACGATAGCTGACTCTGCGGAGGTTTTCGAAGCAGCTGTGGAAGCAGCGTTCTCTGCGGTTGGGCGCAACCCAAGTTCTGACAAGCTGGGATTGGAGATAGCGCGCCGCCTGCAGCTTAACCTTCCTTTGGACGAGTTTTTCGAAAGACACGAAGTTGACGAGGGCTCAAGAGAGAGGTTTCTGAGCGTCTTCCTGCAGTCCTTCTACAACCTCGCAACAAGCAAGACGAGGCTGTTCCCAAACGTGGAATACACGCTGTATGAGCTTTCGAGGCTTTTTTCTCTTGCCCTCATCACTCGGAGACATGTTCCTAAGGCACGAGTGGCTGAGGAGCTAAAACGTCTTCAGGTTAACGGATTGTTCAAGACGATAATTACTTCATTGGATGTTGCAAGGCCAACGCCTTCCCCCGATGCTCTCTTAAAAGCAGCAGAAGAGCTTCGCGTGCCCATAGACAGCTGCGTAGTGGTCAGTGACTCCGGAGTCGACATTCAGGCGGGCAAACGGGCAGGTGTGAAAACCGTGGCTGTCCTTTCAGGGTTGTTCAGCGAGGAAGAGTTGAGGAAGGAGAATCCTGACCTGATAATCGAGAATGTTAGACTTCTCCCAAAGCATCTTGAAGCAAGACAGACTGGCCTCTTGTAGCACAGAATAATTATAGAAAAGGGAGTACTCTGGTTAGGCCCGTCTATTGCGAAGTGCTGGCTGCTGTTGAATGCTAGTGTCTAGAAAAACTTGCGTTTCCTTTTTGATTCTTGATGCTCTGGCTTCGGGCTTTCTGGCTCAATCAGTCCCATATCTTCTTGTAGTGGCATCTCTTCAACGGTTTCTGGTTCTGGCTCCGGCTGTTCGGGCTGTTCCTGCCATTGAGCGGGAGCTTCTTCTTCCCATTGTGGTTTCTCAAGTTTCTCTTCGAGGTCCTTCACTCTGGCCTCGAACTGATTCACAGCGTCCCGTCTCGCTTTGATTTTCAAGTTGAGCTCTTGAATTGCCAGCTTCTCCTCCAGCATCTTCACCTTATCGTCCAAAGACTTTTCCTGCTCGTCGAGGGATTGCAGTTCGTTTTCTAGTCCAGCCTTTTTCTTCTGAAGTTCTTCTATCTCAGGATTCATTTGATTTCACTTACATTGCCCTACAAGGACTTGAGATAAGTAAGTTATGAAAACAGAATCAATATATCGAATATTGAAAGACTATCCTCGAGGAGAAGGAGAAGAGGAAGCTTTCTGTAGCCTGATTAGAGACAGCCACGTGTCGAAACTGAGAATAGTTCTCAAAAAATGTTATAGAAAATATCATAAATAAGGCTTAATTAAGGCGGCGACGCGAGTATTTGTTGGAGAAGGCTCTGGGAAGAAACAGGAATGAACTTTCTTGAGTTAATGTTATCACAATGCCTAAAGGAGCATAACCCGCTCCTAGATCCCCAGGGCTCAGACCGACGGGTCTTACAGATAGTTTGCGAGGATTTGATGAACTTCTTAAAGTTTCATTGGGGCTTGATGGGTCAAGAAGACAGCGACTGCGATCTTGTCGAGAAAGTCCAAAAGTATTTTGAGGATAATTCCGAAGAGTTCTCGAAGTTCGTAAGCATCTGGACTGGATTATGGATAAAGAAGTGGAACGAGAGAGTTAAGCTACTCATAGGAGATGACGGCTCTCAGCAGTGGATTAAGGTTAATAGGCAACTGAACAGTGCAGAGCCGACTTGGCGACAGCTTAAGAGCCGAGGAGAAATGAGAGACATTCTCGTAGAGTCTCTGATCAGAAACGGCGAAATCTGCGGAACTTCAATCATGGCGGAGAACCTGCTGAAGCTTGAGCTGGGGGCTTGCGAAGAACGAAACAGCAGTGTGAGCGAGGAGGAAAAGCTGCTCAACGTCGTGAACAACACTTTGCGCAAGGCCCGACAGATGTCCTACAGCAAAGGTCCTCTCATTTTCGTCAAAATAGACAGGAAATACTTCGCCCTTCAATAGGCTCCATGAGGCAGCAAGTCAGAAGACTACCGCGTTCTTTCTCCTTGAAGGGTCTTGGTTCCCCAAGAATATGTTCTCAGAGTGGATGTGGCACCGTAGCCGCATGCAGCGCATCTTTTTTTCTTTTTGCTGTAGGCTCTTCTTCCGCATCTCCTACACTTGATGTGCAGGAGTTTCGTTGCATGTTTGCCGAATGAAGGAGTGCCCTTTCCCAAGCCTTTCACCTTGGGGGCGGTGAAATAATTATCACGTTGTCCCCGCGGACGATCAGGACACCCATTTTCTTAGTGCTCTCGGGGTCTGTGGTGTCTTCAGTTTCTTCTAAAACCAGGTTTAGATGCTGGTCGAACCCCTTCAGTTTCCCTCGAAGACTCTTGCCGCTCTTCAAGCGCACAAGTACGATTTTCCCCAAGCTGTCTTGGAGAATCTCCGTGGTCATTTCGCTCATCTTTAGCCCTCTCGTCGACTTGTTTTTAATGAAGCCAACGTCATTTAAATGTATCTGTAAGACATTTTTAAGACATGCGCCTACTCCAGCCTCATTAAGCAAAATCGGCAGGTCTAAAGCTCATCTCCAAGTTTCCAGAGCGATCCTCAATTCCTGATGCTCTTTTGCATATTCTTCCATGGGGATAGCATGGATCTTTGCGTCAACCGCTTGTCTCATCGCCTTGGCTCCAGCCTTCGTGCCTTCTCTATGACCATGAATACCCCCTCCCGCTTGAATCACAAAGTCTCCGCCAAAGATGTCGATCAACGCTGGAACCAAGCGAGGGTGAAGACCTCCAGAAGCCACTGGCAGCACGGGCTTTAGGCCATCCATCTTGCTCTTCAGTGCAGCGCAGTTTTCCAGCACCTCTTCCTTTGTCTCTGACATCTTGCCCACAGCCGTTCCAACGTGAAGCTGGTCTACTCCGACCATCCTAGACACTTTGGCTATTACACGCATGGAGACGCCGTGCCTAGGGCTTTTGGTGAAGGCTGCGTGGCCAGCTCTGTGGGCGTGGATAACTAGGTTGAAGCAGTGGTTGCGCAGAGTCTGCAGAGCCGCATAGCCACAGGTGAGAATGTCTATCATCACGTACTCTCCGCCTTGATCCTCTACGAACTGCGCGCGTTCAACCATCTGGTTTGTCTCGGAAGTCACGTTAACCATGTAAACCTTCTTCTCACCCGTTTCCTCTTCAGCCCTATCCCTACTCTCCAAGGTTGCCGTGACACGATCTTCGAAGGGGTTAAACCGCTGGCCGCCCAGATTCTCATCGTCCTTGACAATGTCACACCCGCCTGCCCAAGCCTCGTAGGCGACCTCCGAGTGATCCCTGGTTTTCAAGCCAAGCTTCGGCTTGATTATTGTGCCCACCAGCGGTCTATCCTTCACTCTCAAGAGTTTTCGGATTCCAGAAATTCCATATTTCGGTCCATGGAAGCTTGCGATGACTTCGGGGGGGAACTGAACGTCGTTCAGCCTTAGGCTTTCCAGGGTACCGAGACCGAAGACGTTTCCAGCTATGCTGCTGAGAATGTTGGGCAAGTTGGCGGGTTCGAAGAGATCGACCGGGTAGGCGATGCGTACGTTGTTGCCCTTTATCTCAAAGACCGTGGCACGCAGCTTCTCAACGTAAGGCTTCACGGTGGTCAGCTCAGTCCACGTTCCTATGGAGCTCTCAGCCGCAACTCCGCCCGCAGCCACCTCAACGTCCATTCCTCTCGGCTCCACATAGAAGTCGCAGAGCAAATCGTTTTCCATTGGGCAGTAGGAGAGGTCGACAAAATCTATGTATTTCATGCCTCTTTCCCTCGGTGCAACAAACCTCAACGTTTGATATATCAGAGAATATTATTAGCATTTGCATCTTTGGGGAAAGCATCAAGTGGTGCTCCGGCCGGGATTCGGACCCGGGTCTCCGGCTCGAAAGGCCGGAATACTTAACCGGGCTATACTCGGCAGACAGAAGTGTATCTTCTACCGGAGCCCATTTTCGGAGCATTATCCAGATTAGGGTCCTCTTGAATAAATCTATCTGTCGATCAATCGTGGACAGGGGGCATACGCTTTTCAGCCGATCGCCCAATAGTCAAAGGCATTCAGGAGACGAGCCGTCTTGACCCCTCACTCCAAGAAGCCCAAGGTTGACCCTGTTTTCAAGTTGTGGTTTGAAGCTGATGGAAGATACGTTTTCGGAGAAGGGGTATGCAGGCTTCTGGAGAAGGTTGAGGAAGCCGGGTCGCTTAGTGCAGCTGCAAGGGCGGTCTGCATGTCTTATCGCTACGCTTGGGGTCTAGTGAAGGAGGTTGAGAGGCACCTGGGAGAACCAGTCGTGAAGACTGAAAAAGGAGGCAAACAAGGTGGACGAACTCAACTAACGGAGACTGGACGCTGGCTGGTTAAGAGCTTTAGATTGTTGAGAAAAACCATGACCGAAGCATGCAAGCTTTAAAATGCTTTCTACTCTAGAAGCTCCATGGGCTGACCACAGCGAAGGAGGGTGCCACCGCCTGCTTTTGTAATCTCGATATCATTGCCGCAGACGTTGCAGCGGCATTTTTCTCCAGCTTTATAAAAGCCCATCTTTCAACGCCACCTCCCACTGGCAAGCTGTTTTCAAGCATTGGGTCAGGGGAGCGAACACCACGTCAACCTTGTTCATGGTCGGGGCGTCAAGATCTACTCCTCGCTTAGTAGGATATTCGGGCAGAGTAGGGGAGCTCGCCCAGCACTTTCTCGGCAGCCTCGCTGACTTCAACGCGGCACTTCTCATCAGTGTAGACGCGAATGACGTTGATGAAGCCCCGCAAGGCTTCGAAGATTCTGGAGACTTCGCTTAGACGCTGTGAAACTTTTCTCCCATCCTTGGTCTTATGGAAGATGGGGATTTCCATGGGCTCCAAGAGGGCGGAGTGATGGTAAGGCACGGAGGGCAGGGTCGGCACGTCTATTACTACTGACTGAGGGTTGACCCCTGCTTTTTCGGCTATCTTGTCCCGCATTTCGTTGCGGATCTCTTCGGCGCTGAACAGCTTGGATATGGCTTGGTCTTTGACGTGAAACGTCTGGTCATAGGCGCATTTTAGCAGCCGCCGTCTCTCGAGGTTCTCCATTATCTTACTGGATTTCTCGCAGAGCTTAAGCATGGTCCACACGGTGTAGTCGTTCAGGCTCAGGTATTCTTCTGGAGTCTTAAAACTAACCAGTCCCAGCTCGTCTTTCGCCTTCTCCATAGCTGTGGCAAGCATTATCTGCGCAGCGCGGCTTACACGGTGAAAGTAGATGCTCTTGAAGGACTCTATACGGGCCAGTATGAAGGATTCGAGGGCCGAAAGGGCGCCCAAGTCTACAGCCAAGCTGTCATCCAGAACGTCCAGCATGTGGATCAAGCGGAAGACATCCACGTTCCCATACTCCGCGCCCGTGTGATAAGTGTCCCTTACGATGAAGTCCAGCTTGTCCACGTCAACTGCGCTTTGGATAATCTGATCCATGTAATTCCTCCCTTTACAATGCAGCGAGCCCACGGCAAGCTTGGCTACTGCGGCCGCGTCGTATCCAGCCTTCTCCAAGATGTCGTGCACTTCGGATTTTTCTATGATCCAAACCGTTATCTCTTCGTGGGTCTTGTCGAGAAACTTCTCCAACAGATGCTCGAATACATGCGAGAACGGACCGTGCCCAACATCGTGTAACAACGCGGCGAAACGGACAATCTCAGCCTCCTCCTTTGACAGGTATTGGGATATCTTGGAGTCTTCTGTCAGTCGCTGGGCAAGATACATGGTGCCCACAGAGTGTTCGAAGCGTGTGTGGTTAGCTCCTGGGTAAACGTATTCTGCCCCTGCCAGCTGGCGGAGGCGGTGGAGGCGTTGCATGGGGAACGAGTCGACTACGTCCTTCTCTGTCTTGCTTACGTAAACGTAGCCGTGGACTGGATCTTTTATTTCTCCCCAACGTCGGGTCACGGGAAGACTCTCCATTTTCTATCTCAGCCATCATTATATAAGGATGCTTCTGGCAAACGCTTTGCCTGCACCCTGTCTGAAAAGTGGGGCATCGGTGAAAGCTTATGAAAGAAGTGGGCACATCATTCTATCCAGGGGCAGGCCAGTGGTGTTGCAGATGGAGAGAAAGCGCAAAGGTGTATTCCTCTGCGTTGAGGGAATCGACGGAAGCGGAAAGACTACGCATGCACATCACCTCGTAGAAACTCTGACCAAGCGAGGGTACGACGCCGTCTACACCACCGAGCCCAGCAAGGGCATCTACGGCAAGATAATACGGGAGTATGTACTGCAGGGAGACAACCGCGTCCCGCCTATCGTTGAAGCGGTGCTCTTCGCAGCGGATCGCATCGATCATGTTGAGAATGAGGTCAAGCCATTTCTTGAGGCGGGAAAGATAGTGGTGTGCGACCGTTACGTGTACTCGTCTGTAGCCTACCAAGGAGCGACCGGTCTCGACACAGAGTGGATAAAGGAGATTAACAGGCACGCCATAAAACCTCACTTCGCGGTGTACATAGATGCCCCTCCAGAAGTTGTAATCCAACGAATAAGACGGAGAAAGTCGGTCATGGAAACTCTGCAAACACAGAGAAAGGTGAGAGGACTTTACCTGAAGATGGTGGAAGGAAAGGAGCTGGAAAAAGTCGATGGGGACGCTTCCATAATAGAGGTTTCAAGAGCTGTGGAGAGTGTCGTCCTAGGGTTCTTAAGAAACGCTAAGCTTCTTTTCGGTCACTAGTCCTCGGAGGAACTGGATAGTCTTCGGCAAGTCTCTTTCTAACACGCTCTATCACGAATCGCATTAGATCCTCTACGTGAACTCGCTGGGTGCCACGTTCGTGAGAGACGAGTAACTCTGTCAGATTCTTCGCAAAGGCAAACCGCAGCAGGAAGTAATCGAATTTCAAGGGAGAACGCCTCTCTGGCTCCTTGATGAGATGGTACTGAAGGACGCACAGGAAATCCAGAAGAGGCAGTGCCTTTCTAGAAATCTCGCGTTCCAGCCTCTCCATCTCGCTATCGTCCAGAAAGGTGAAATTGGTTTCTTCTCCGACGCCTACTTCGAAGTCCACCTCGCAACGTGGCCCAACCGAGCGTGCGACTTCTTCAAGGCTGCACTTCTTCTGGTTCAGCTGACCCAGGGCGACTACTATTACCTGCTGGACTGCTTTGAGTGAGGTTGTATGGGTGAAGTGGGTGACCCCATGTACGGTGTCTGGGAAGTTTTCGTAGTGTCCAAGCATTTTGGGCGCCTAGGCTTTCATTTTCTTCAGTTTATCCAGGGTTTCGAGGAAGGATGCTAGGACAGTGTTGAGCTTCTGCAGTTCGTCTGCGTTCTCTTCTTCCCTAATCTTTTGTTCAATTGCCTGAATTTTTCCCAGTATCGTGTTTTCGAGAGCCGCCAGTTTTGCTTGACCCTCCATTTTCTCGATGCTTTCACCCTCTTTCACCACGACGACGCGTTTGTCGCATTTGACACACCATAATTCGCCGCTCTTGAACCTGAACAGGGGGGAAGCGCAGGCAGGGCAAGCGAGCTCGGTGAGCGTGGCGCCTTGTTTGAGCACCTCGGACATGTGTCTAATCTCCTTTGACTCTTTGGACAAGCTTGAAACCTCAAAGATTTATATTGCTGGCTTAGATAATTTGAGACTTGCTCTCAGTTTTACCGAGAGGGGGCGTAATTGATGGTGAGTAAGAAAAAGCTGAAAGAATATGAGGAGAGGATGGGGCAAGCGCTGGTGGTGCTCGGCCAGATTTCTGAAGATACGACGACTCCTCGCAACATCAGACGGGCAGCTAAGAACTCGATCGGTGCGCTTCAAGCAACTGGAGACTTGAGCGCCGCTGTAAAGGCTTCAAACGCTGTCTCAGTCCTTGACGAGATTCTCCAGGATCCAAACATGCCGCCTTACACCCGAGTTAAGCTCTGGAACGTGATGAGCCTGCTGGAAGCCATCAAAGACTAACGGAACGCAAACCTCATGAAACCCAGCTTGTGAGGAAAAAGCGTCTTAGTGCTGTGTTAGCAACAGGACTGTATCATGGACGGATCTTGGGACGCTAAAGATATATGGCAGACAGGCTACTCTGTGTAAGACTTTGGTGGATGCCCTTGAAACACGACGTCATAATCGTGGGCGCAGGTCCCGCCGGCATCTTCTCGGCTCTAGAACTCATGGGAAACACGTCGCTCGATATTTTGATTCTCGACAAGGGCAACGACATAGACAAGCGTAAATGCCCCGCCAGCCGAGGACTCGGGTGCTTGAACTGCGACCCCTGCAACGTTCTCCACGGATGGGGCGGCGCAGGTGCCTTCAGTGACGGAAAACTGACGCTTTCCACCAAGGTAGGTGGCTGGCTCGGAGAGTACATAAATGAAGAGACTTTGCAGAAGTTTATAGACTACGTTGACCACGTCTACACAAGATTCGGAGCCCCGAACAACGTCTACGGGGTAGACTTGGATAAAATCGAGGGAATCGAACGGAAAGCATCCCTAGCTGGGCTGAAGCTAATACGGCAGAAGGTTCGCCACATGGGAACCGAAAAATGCGCCGAGACGCTTCGGAAGATGAGGAGCTTCTTAAACGGCAAAGCAGACGTGAAAACCCGGACTGAGGTGAAAGGCCTCCTCGTAAGGGGTGGGAAGGTCGAGGGAGTGGAGACAGTTGACGGCGATAAGATACTTGCTAAGTACGTGATAGTTGCTCCGGGGCGAAGTGGTGCCGAGTGGCTGAAAGTTGAGGCTCAAGCTTTGGGTTTGAAGACGCTGAGCAACCCAGTTGACGTGGGCGTCCGCGTGGAGGTTCAGGCTGCAGTTCTGGAGGAGTTGACTAAGGTTCTGTACGAGCCGAAGCTCATCTACTATTCGAAGTTCTTCGACGACGTGGTTAGAACCTTCTGTGTGGCTCCTTATGGAGAGGTCATCACAGAGTCCTATGACGGAGTCTTGACGGTGAACGGGCAGAGCTACGCAGAGCGAAAGACAGACAATACAAACCTTGCCATTTTGGTGAGCACGTCTTTCACTGAACCGTTCAAGGAACCAATCGCCTACGGAAAATACATCGCGCGGCTTACGAACCTGCTAAGCGGAGGCATCATCGTCCAGCGTCTAGGAGATTTGGAAGCCGGACGCCGATCCACGGAAGAAAGAATACAGCGCAGTACGATTGCGCCGACATTGAAAAGCGCCACACCTGGTGACCTAAGCTTCGTTCTACCCTTTCGCTATCTCGCGGATATACGGGAGATGCTTGAAGCATTGGACAAGATTGCACCTGGGTTGCATTCAAGAGACACATTGTTGTACGGTGTTGAAGTGAAGTTTTACTCCTCGCGGTTAGTTTTGAACGATTGTTTGGAGACGCCGATCAACAACCTGTTCACGATTGGTGACGGAGCCGGGTTGACTCGAGGACTTGTTCAAGCGTCTGTGTCAGGCGTGATCGCAGCTAGACAAATCGTAAAAAGAGAGAAGAAAGCCAAGAGCTGACTATTCCTCCACGATCTTTGCCTTTTCTGTCTTTTTGAACAAAAGCATCATAGTGGAGACTCTCGTGTCTTTTCTGTTTCCGCACCCATGTTCGTTTTCTCTTTACTCTAAAACAAAGGGTATACACGTGCATTTGGTCCAGATTGGGAACGCCCAGACCCGAGTTTCTTTGAGAGACTCGACACTCATGCACAGCAAAAGCAATAACTCGACCCTAGGAACTAGTGATTGGCAGGGTTGGTGAAACCAGAATGGCATCCTCGCGAAGCATGAAATCCCTCAAAGACGAGAAGGAGCGGTGGACAAAGGATACCGTGGAAGAGAGTTTGACGCGTCTTCCAGAAAGAAAAGGTCGATTCCTCACAAGCTCCACTATCCCTGTTGAGAACACTTACACCCCGCTAGAGACAGAGAGCCTCGACTACCTTCAGGATCTAGGCTTTCCAGGTGAGTATCCGTACACGCGCGGCGTCTACCCGACGATGTACCGTGCACGGCTGTGGACAATGAGACAATACGCGGGTTTTGGCACAGCTGAGCAGACAAACCAGCGTTTCAGGTTCTTGCTACAGCAGGGACAAACTGGCTTGAGTGTGGCCTTCGATTTCCCAACACAGGTTGGGTTAGACTGCGAACACCCCCTAGCGTTGGGCGAGGTCGGAAAAGTAGGAGTCAGCGTCAGCACGTTGAAGGAGATGGAACTGCTTTTTGACCGAATCCCGCTAGACAAAGTGACCACGAGCATGACGATAAACGCGCCGGCTACCGTGCTCCTAGCCATGTACGCCGCTATAGCGCAAAAACGAGGGATACCGCAGTCAACACTGGGTGGCACAGTGCAAAACGACATCCTCAAAGAATACGTGGCCCGAGGAATGTACATTTACCCGCCCAAGCCGAGCATGAGGCTTGTCACGGACATGTTTGAATACTGCGGCAAAAACATGCCAAGATGGAACACTATAAGCATAAGCGGCTACCACATTCGGGAAGCAGGCGCAACCGCAGTGCAAGAAGTCGCCTTCACCCTTGCAGACGGTGTCGCTTACGTGCAGGCGGCAATCAACCGAGGCTTAGACGTGGACGCCTTCGCCAGCAGGCTCTCCTTCTTCTTTGCCTGCCACAACAACTTCCTTGAAGAAATAGCCAAGTTCCGGGCCGCCAGACGCCTATGGGCGCGTATAATGCGGGATAGGTTTGACGCCAAAGACCCAGCATCTTGGCAGTTGCGCTTCCACGCGCAGACGAGTGGAGTTGCGTTGACCGCGCAGCAGCCTCACAATAACATAGTTCGCGTTGCCCTCCAAGCCCTAGCAGCAGTCCTCGGCGGGACTCAGAGCCTACACACCAACAGCTTCGACGAGGCTTATGCCTTGCCCAGCCAGAGGGCTGTCACCATAGCGTTGCGCACCCAACAAGTAATCGCCCACGAGAGCGGTGTCACAGACACCGTGGACCCCCTCGCGGGGAGCTATTACATCGAAGCCCTTACAAACCAAATCGAGGAAGAAGCCACGCGTTACTTAGTGGAAATCGACCGCCAAGGGGGGGCTGTGAACGCCATAGAGAACGGCTACATGCAACGCGAGATCACCGAGAGCGCCTACAAATACCAGAGAGAGGTGGAGAGAAAAGACCGCGTCGTCGTGGGCGTAAACGAGTTTAAGAGCAAGAAGGAAGCCCCAATCAAAACCCTAAAAGTTGACCTTGCAGTTGAGAAGAAAGTTGTTGAGCGGCTGATCCGCGTCAAGAAAGAAAGAGATAACGCTAAAGTTGTGGAAGCTCTCGCGAAACTACGTGCAACAGCGGGAGAGGAGGAGGAAAACCTGGTGCCCTCTATTCTAAACGCCGTGACAGAGTATGTGACTGTGGGCGAAATCTGCGGTGCCTTGCGAGAAGTTTACGGTGAGTACAAGCCGTCGACCGTTTTCTAGAGGGTATCCAGTGCTTCTTCTATCCTCTGCAAGGCTTTCTCAATGTTCGGAATAGAGTTGGCAAACGAGAGTCGCATGTATCCCAAACCGTATTCGCCGAAAGCCGTGCCCGACAGTGTTGCCACTCCAGCCTTGTTTAGCAGGAAGTCAGGCAGTCTGCGGCTGTCCATGCCCACTTTTTTCACGTTCGGGAACACGTAGAACGTGGCTTTAGGCTTCTTGCAGGTTATGCCCTCAATCTTGTTCAAGCCAGAAGCAACGACCTCACGTCTTCGCTTGAACTCCTCAACCATCTTTTTAGCTTCGTCCTGCGGTCCTCGCAGAGCCTCGACACCTGCCATCTGTACGAATGCGCATGTGCACGAGTTGGAGTTTATCATCAACTGTGCGATTTTCTCAGCCAAGTCCTTGCGCATGACACCATAGCCCAGTCTCCATCCAGTCATGGCATAGGTTTTCGAGAACCCGTCTATTATGACCGTCCTTTCCTTCATATCTGAAAGCGAGGCGATGCTTCGGTGCTCGCCTTCGTAGATGTCTCGGCTGTACACTTCGTCTGAGACAATCAATAGGTCGTCTCTGCCCTCGACTTTCTCGGCAATAGCCTCCAAGTTGTCCTTGGTCAAGACTCCGCCCGTGGGGTTTTCTGGGAAGTTGAGGATAATCATCTTGGTCTTCTTTGAGATCTTCTTCGCGGTGTCCTCCGTGTCTATGGCGAAGTCGTTTTCCTCCCTCAAGGGCATAGGCACTGGCTTCGCTCCTACAAAGTTTATCATCGACTCGTAAATCGGAAAACCGGGGTTGGGATACATCACCTCGTCGCCCGGTTCGACGCAAGCGAGGATACTGAAGAAGATTATGGGCTTGGCACCCGGCGTTACGACTACTTCTTCAGGAGCCACATCAATGCTTCTTGTTTTTGAAATGTATTCTGCGATGGCTTCTCTCAGTTCGGGGATACCTGCGGCTGGAACGTAGTGCGTGTAGCCAGCGTTCATAGCCTTCGTCGCTGCGTCTCGAATATTCTTGGGAGTGGCAAAGTCTGGCTCGCCGATCTCAAGGTGGACTATTTCTCGGCCCTGCTTTTCGAGAGCTTTAGCCTTTGCGAGCATCTCGAAAGCGGTTTCTGTTCCAAGGGTTTTCATTCTCTCCGCGATGATTGACGTCATAATCGCCTTCTCCTAGAAGCAATTACTAAAAGAAACCAAGCTATATAACATTTACATTTGGCAACTTACCGTATAACGATAGGCTCGATTCATTGTGCAATGTCGTCTTCGTTCGGTTATTCTGCTTCTGTGAGGTATTTGAGAGAGAAAGGTTTGAGAGTGGTTCCACCTTTTATGCTCACTAGGAATGTTTCCACGTTAACCGAATAGTCTGCCCAGAACGCGGTGTAGTCTGAGAGGAATCTTGAAAAACACGTGTAGTTTCGGTGGAAAGAAATCGTCAGGCAGTTCATGCCCATCCCATGTCCACTGGAGGAAAAGATAACGTTAGGCTGCTTAGCCAGCCAATCCCTGGCTCTATCCACAATCTTTTCTTGTTCCTCTTTCGTGGGAGCTTGTATCTTGCCGCAGATGAACGCCATTATCTCGAACCCGAAATTCTCCCACACTGGGACAATTGTGTATTCGCCTATCATCTCGTTCTCTAACCGTTTCCTAGTCCTAGTTATGGTTGGCTGGGAAACACCAAGCATTTTGGCAAGCTCTCGATCGCTTCTCTTGGAGTTCTTAATGAGTTCATGAAATAGCTTCCTTTCTGTTTCTTTCATGTTGATCACCTCCTTATACTTAGGTGTATAATTAAGAAAAGATTTACGCTTGCAACGTATGCTCATCTACTGCAGGTTCTGGCCTATTATGGAGCGCATGATCTCACTGGTGCCGCCAGCCGCTATGGTTTCCAAAGCGTCCCACAGGTAGCGTATTGTCTTGAACTCTGCCTGCGTTCCGTAAGCTCCATGGATCTGAACCGCGGCGAGAGCCACGCGTCTCGCAACTTCAGCGGTGTAGAGCTTGGCTCTAGCTATTTCCTTCACTATTTCCCTCCCCTTTTTACCGCAATCGAGGAGCCAAGCTGCATAATAGGCCAACCAACGAGCAGCTTCTATTTCAACATTCATGTCTGCAAGCATGAACTGGATGGCTTGGAGCTGGATTATGGGTTTTCCGTAGAGTTGCCTTTCCACAGCATACTCTAGAGCTGTTTCGTACGCAGCTTCCGCAACTCCTAATGCTACGCCTGCGTTTCCTGTTCTGCCGATTTCAGACACCGATGCCAAAGCGGCTCGCATCCCATCTTCTTCCTCGCCCACGAGGTTTTCTCTTGGGATTCGGCAATCTTCAAAGAACATTCCTGTGATCTCCATGCTCCTGAAGCCTGCATGTCTTTCCCTTGCACCCACGACGAAGCCGGGTGTTCCTTTCTCAACCACGAAAAGGCTGATGCTCCTCGAGCCGTTTCCGGTTTTTGCCAGGAAAACACAAGTGTCCGCCACGCTGCCGTTGGTTACAAAGCATTTGCTTCCTTTAACTACGTACTCGTCTCCATCCCGCTTAGCGGTTGTTCTAATCGCCTTGGGGTCGGAGCCTCCTGCGGGCTCAGTTATAGCCATGCACATTATCTTCTCGCCCCTAGCAACTGGCGGAATATACTGGAGCTTCTGCTCCTCATTCCCGAAGTGGAGTATGGCCCAAAGACCCAAGGGTGTCGCCTGTAGATACAAGCCCATGGAGGGGTAAACCCGTGAGACTTCTTCTATGGCTATGAGCCGTGCCAAATGCCCCATCGACGAGCCGCCGTATTTTTCTGGGATTATGATCCCCACCAGCCCAAGCTCCGCCAATCTACTGGCAACGTCGCGGGGGAACTCGCCTTTGTCGTCCAGTTCCGAAGCTCTGGGTTTTAGTTCCTTCTGAGCAAAACTGCGTACAGTCTTCTTGAGTATCTCTTGTTGTTGGCTGAGGCTGAAGTCCAAGTTGTCCACCTTGGTGCTTGATAGGAGACGTTGGCAAGTTATATTTAGCTGTGGTTACTCTGTAGTAGTGTCTGCTTTGTTGAGGTTGAGAAGGTTGGGTGAACAGAAGCTAAGGGAAGCTGGCAACGTGACCCATTTCTTCGCGAAGATAGGAGTGGCTATCGTGGAGTTGAGCGACACGCTTTCCGTGGGGGACCGAATCCTCATAAAAGGCATGACGACCAGCGTGGAGCAAACCGTGGACTCGATGCAAATCGAGCATGAAAGTGTTAAGAAGGCTGAAGCGGGAAAAAGCATCGGGTTGAAGGTAGGTGACCGCGTAAGAGAGGGCGACATAGTCTACAGACTGCTTCAGTAAACACTCACCCTATTTTTTCTCAACAAAAAGAGAAAGGCAAGGATTCCGGGCTATTTCCATCCAGGCTTCTTGATTTTCATGACTTCTTGGTTGACCAAGTTAGGGGGCACTTTGCCCTCGAAGAAGGCTATCAGGTTCTCAGCCACCATCTCCGCCATCTTGGATCTGGTCTCGAAACTAGCGCTTGATATGTGGGGTGCGACGACCACGTTGTCGAGTGTGAGTAGGGGGTTGCTTGACGGCGTGGGTTCCTGCTCAAAAACGTCCAGACCAGCACCAGCAATCCAGCCTTCTTTCAGAGCCTTGTAGAGTGCTTTTTCATCCATCACTGGACCTCTTGCGTTGTTGATTAAGATGGCTGTCTTCTTCATCAGCTTAAGCTTCGTCTCGTCTATGAGGTGGTGTGTTTCTTTCAGTAGGGGAACGTTGACGGTCACGAAATCCGCCTGTCGTAGCAGCGTATCGACTTCTGTGTACTCTATGCCCAGCTCTTTTTCCAAGTCTTGCCTGCGTACGACGTCGTGGTAGAGAACCTTCATGTCGAACCCTTTTGCCCTCTTTGCGATGGACGAGCCTATTCTTCCAAGGCCAACGATCCCCAGGGTTGCGCCGTAGATGTCTCTGCCTTGAAACATCATCGGGTGCCATCCCACTTTCCATTTTCCCGTGCGAACATACCTGTCAGCTTCAACTACTCTTCTCGCTACGGCCATCAGGAGCGCCCAAGCAAAATCTGCGGTGGTCTCAGTCAAGACTCCTGGAGTGTTGGTCACGTAGATCCCGCGTTTCGTGGCTTCCTTCAAGTCGATGTTGTCGAACCCAACCGCAAGTTGAGCCACGATTTTCAAGCTGGGCGCCACCTCGAATACCTCAGTATCTATCTTGTCCGACAGCAGGGTGGCTAATGCGTCAGCTTTAGCCGCCTTTTCAACGATCACCTTCTTCGGAGGTGGAGCATAATCCTGCCACACTTCAGCGTCAAATCTCTCCTTGATTATGCGCAACTCGTTTTCGGGAAATTCTCGCGTAATGTATACTCTAGGTTTCATCATGAACGCCTCTATGCTTGTTCAGAATAGCATTATCGAATTTATTATGTTTTCCACTCATCGGGAAAGCGAGGGTTTTAGCCTAGCGCCTCCCTTACTTCTTTCTTGAAATTTTCGGTGTCCATGAAAAACGTGCGTATCGGTTTGGCGTTTATCACAAGCCACCGGTTCTTCCGTTCTATCGATTCTTGCGGGTGTTCCCACTCGTTTATCATTTCGACCTTGATTTCAGGGGCAACTTCTCTCACGAGTTCTTCTGTTGCCTTTGCGAAGGGATATCCAAACTGGCAGATAGGCCCGTAGAAGATCACTGCTCTGTCCCTATCCCTCTCTAGGGGCTCATATTCCCCGGTTGGCACAGCTGGCTCGTAGCTGTCTTCAATAGGTAGGTACAAAACATCCTTCCCATTATCGGCGGCTGAGGCGAACCCGCACCTTCTATAGAATTCGGGCATTGGTAGGAATTCGCCAGCGTCAAAGGCTTTGGCAACGATGAACCTGCAAGGTTTGTTGCTTAAGCAGGTCTTTCTTTGCTTTGCATCTTCGATTACGCTTCTTACGAGCTTCTTTCCTATTCCCATCTTTTGGGCTGCAGGCACGGGGTTGTAGATGCAGTGGAGAACCAAAACGCTTTTTCGTCTCGATGCTTTTGTTCTGTCTGCTTCTTCTGGAAAGTAGAGTATCTGCGCCACCGGCTTTTCATCGTAGTAGGCGATTTTTCCGCAGGAGCCGTACTCATGAAGCATTTCCCGAAGCCACAGTCTCTTCAGGTTTACTCCTTCTTGATGGATCGGATCGCCTAGCCTTTTCGAGGAGCAGACGTAAATGAGGTCTTCGATATTTGACTCGTCAACGTCTTCAACCCTCACCTGCATCTTCGTTTTTTTCATCCTTCCTCCCCGCGCTACCCAATCGGGCTGTTTTGGGCTCAGGCAAGTATCCATAATCTTATTACGGTTAGCTAAAAAGACTTATGACACTGGCAAAGCTATGCAAAAAATCAGAAGCAAAAAAGCCTTGATAGAAAACGCGAAATCTAGCCTCGACAGAAAAGCTAGAAAGTTGGCGCTAGAGGCTTTAGAAGGCGCTTTGGAAGCCGCAGATCCGAAGAAGATAATCGAGTCAAGAGTCGCAGTCAAGAACAAGAAGTTGCGGATTGATCGACACGAGTTTGACTTGGGCAGGTTTAACCACATCTTTGTTGTGGGCGGCGGAAAGGCAAGCGGTAAGATGGCTGAAGCACTGGAGTCAATTCTTGGAAATAGCATCTCTAGCGGCCTTGTTAATGTTCCCTACGACAGCGGTCCCTACAAAACCAGCAGAGTCCAGCTTAAGGAAGCAAGTCACCCCGTCCCCGATAAGGCTGGGGTAGAGGGCGCAAAGGCGATGTTAGACTTGGTAGGTCAAGCTGGAAAGAACGACATGGTCATATGTTTATTCTCGGGGGGAGGCTCAAGCCTGATACCTCTACCTAGGGGCAAGATAACGCTAAACGACAAACGCAAAGTCACTGACGCGTTGCTGAAATCAGGCGCCACTATAAACGAGGTCAACACGGTCAGGAAACACATCTCAAGCTTTAAGGGGGGGTGGCTGGCGAAAAGTGCCTATCCCGCAACAGTAGTCAACCTGGTACTTTCCGACGTAATAGGCGACCCCTTGGACTTCATCGCATCCGGACCCGCAGTCCCCGATTCAACCACTTTCTCCGACGCCATTGAAATCCTGGAAAGGTATAAACTCTGGGAAAGCATGCCGCAGTCCGCGAAGACAGTGCTCGTTGAAGGACAGAGAGGGAGGATTATAGATACACCCAAACGAGGCGCCAAGGTGTTCAGGAAGACCTACAATTTTGTTGTGGCCAACAGTCGCTCGGCGACCTCAGCCGCTTGCAGCAAACTTGAAGGAGCTGGGTTGCAGTCGCTCCTCCTAACGTCTCTCCTCGAAGGTGAGGCCAGACACGTTGGGACCGTGCTGGGCTCTATAGCCAAAGAAATCGAAGCTTCGGGAAACCCATTGCCTAAGCCATGCGGAATCGTAGCTGGCGGAGAGACCACGGTGACGGTTATGGGCAATGGAAAGGGCGGAAGAAACCAAGAAATCGCATTGAGCGCCGCGTTGAAGATTTCGGGCATGGAGGGAGTCGTGGTCGCCTCGCTCAGCACTGACGGTATTGACGGCCCTACTGACGCAGCTGGTGCCCTCGCTGACGGGAAGACAATGATTCGCTCTCAGGAGCAAGGGCTGAATGCGAAAACCTTTCTGGCCAGCAACGACTCCTACACCTTCTTCTCAAGGCTGGAGGACTTGATTTTCACGGGTCTTACTGGTACCAACGTTAACGACATTTCGGTGATTGTGGCGCTCAGAGGCTGACTAGAGGTTCATTTAACTACGACCAAAACATCTCCTTCGTTCACGGGTGTTCCCTCTGCAACGTTGACTTCGTGAACCGTGCCATCTTTCGCGACCGTGATCTCGTTTTCCATCTTCATTGCCTCAAGAATGCAGACAACATCGCCCACCTTCACGGCGTCGCCCTTTTTCACCCTGATAGAAACAATCTTTCCAGCCATGGGTGCCACCACACTTCCCTCTTGGACATCAGTCCCGCGCCCTCTTTCGGACCTTGCCACGACGGACACGATAGGTGTCGGCGCGACTGCCTTCTTTATGGGTTCTTTTAGTTGCACTTGGAAGAGCGCGTCGTTAACTTTCAGCGTGAAGGGTGCACGTCTGTCGATTCTTTCCAGTTCGGCTCTGTACGTTTTGCCTGCAACTTCAAGTATCAACAGCGACGGGGCACTCTTTTCGCTCTCTTCTATTTTCAGGTTTACTGGTTTATCGTTCACACTTGCCTCAAACTGTCCTTTTCCTTCTTTCTTGGAAAGCTCGACTTTGTAGGCTCTGTTGTCGATAACTATGTTGTATTCAGGCAATTGTCAACCACCGTGCCTGACCAATTCTTGCCTACCAGCTAGAACCCATGGTGACGTTCTTCCCGTCCCCGCTCTTCTAGCTGGAATCACGGCTCTAACCTCGTGGGTGCTCTTGAGAAAGGCTGCAACTGCAACTGAGAGTGCAGCGGCTACTTCCAGTTCCTGCTGCTCTGGGGGTAGAACAGCCGCCTTTTCCTTTTTTCTTGCGTCTCGTTTCTCAAAAAACTCCACTGCGACTTTCGGGAACAGGGCGTATGTGAGCTCGTCTTCCTCGCTCTCAATATAGGGTTTGATGCCCTCCGGTATCTTGCCGAGCTCAGGTTGAAGCAGGTCTGCTGGGCGACATTTGATGGGCTCTTCGTCGCCGATTATCTTCTTCCTTATCTCCTCATTGACGGGGGCTGGAGGTCTGCCATAGAATCCTTTCACGTATTCCTTTACCTCCTTGGGCACGATTTTATACCTCTCGCCAGAGAGCACGTTGAACACGGCCTGTGTGCCTACTAGCTGGCTAGTTGGTGTGACGAGGGGGGGATACCCGAGCTCTTCCCTAACATGCGGAACCTCCTTCAAAACTTCTCTTAGTCTGCCCATGGCGTTCTGTTCCTTCAACTGCGAAATCAAGTTGGAGAACATCCCACCTGGAATCTGGTGCTGCAGAATTGAAGTGTCCACTCTTTCAGCTAAGGGGCTTATTAGGCGAAGGGGATCGTAGTATTTCTCTCGCAGATTTCGGAAATACTCGGCGATTTCAACTAGCAACTCCATGTCTAACCCAGTGTCGAACTCGGTGCCCCTCAACCCCGCCACTATGCTTTCGATAGGTGGCTGAGATGTGCCCCCAGCGAATGGTGAGAAAGCGGCGTCCAAAATGTCTACCCCTGCTTGGCAGGCTCGAAGGTAGGTCATCATCACCGTGCCGCTGGTGCTGTGGCTGTGCATGTGAACTGGCAAGCCCACTGTCTTCTTTAAGGCTGAGACCAGTTCAAAGGCTTCTTTGGGCATGAGCATGCCAGCCATATCCTTGATGCAGATAGAGTCGCAGCCCAGCTCGGCGAGGCTATTAGCCACCCCTAGGTAATACTCGATAGTGTGAACTGGGCTTATGGTATAGCATAGTGTGCCTTGTGAGTGGGCGCCGACTTTTTTCACGGTCTCTATGGAGGTTTCAAGGTTACGCGTGTCGTTGAGCGCGTCAAAAACGCGGAATACGTCTATGCCATTTTCGGAGGCTTTCTTCACAAACTTGACAAGAACATCATCAGGGTAGTTTCGGTATCCGACAAGGTTTTGTCCTCGCAGGAGCATCTGCAAAGGTGTCTCTCGCACGTATTTCTTCAATGTGCAAAGGCGTTCCCAAGGGTCTTCGCCTAAGTAACGTATGCTGACATCGAAGGTGGCGCCTCCCCAAACCTCGAGGGAGAAGAAGCCTACTTGATCCATCTTTTCGGCTATTGGAATCATGGACTCGGTTCGCATGCGGGTCGCCATCAGAGACTGATGAGCATCTCTGAGAGTGGTGTCGGTTATCTTAACCCTTTTAGCCAAGAGAGACCCAGGCCTTGTGATGAAGATTAGTAAACAAACCCGAGCTAATATTTAATGTTGCCTTTTTCCTTTTTCAGTTAGTCAGCACGTTCTCTGAAGGAAGCCTCCTCAAAAACCCGCGTCTGCTTGTTTCTAGAACGACAGCAAGAGGAACTTGAGCTTCCGAAATGTGGGACCCCCCTTTCTGCCGCCGAGACAGGCGCTAGGACAGCTCGTTGGTTACAACACTAGACCGAATTCCAGCCTGACCTCTCTCTTTATGGCATCCTCATTGGAGTAGGCCGTGCTGTCAAGCCCGATCAGTTTGAAACCCTTTTTAAGATAGAAAGAAATGGCGGGAACGTTGCAGGATTGCGTTTCCAGAACCAGCATCCTCGCGCCCTTTTCCCTGGCGATCCTAATCGCAAAATCCGTTAACAGGCCTCCAACACCCATTCTTCGAAAATCCTCCTTCACAAGGAATTCCCACACTCGCATTCTATTATTCCACTTCTCATAGCCCAGTTCGACCCATCCGACTTGATTTCCATTCACGGCAGCAGAGAACGCTCTTGGCTCTTCGATATGGGCTTCAAAAAAAGTTCCAGTGTAACTCTTTTCCATGGGCTTCTCCAAGGGTTTCAAAGCCAAGTCAATTTTCCACGCTCCATGCTCCTGAAGAATTGCCAGATCATAGTAGCTCGTGGTCGAGTAACGAGAGTTCAGCTTAGGCAGAGAGGGGTCGTCTTTGGCAAGCTCGGTTATCCGGACTTGGTTCAGAGAATCTGGCTTCATGAGAGATGCTCACGTTTCCATTGGTTACGCCTAAAGGGGAATGTTGGGGTGTTTCTTTGGAGGTCGTGGTTCGCGTTTCGTGACCAGCATCTCCAGGGCACTGATAAGCTTGGGTCTCGTCTGAGACGGTTCGATAACATCGTCGATGTAGCCCTTCTCCGCGGCTATGTAGGGGTTCGCAAACTTCTTTCGATACTCAATTGTCAACTCTCTCTTCCTTTTCTCTGCGTCTCTGGCCTTCTCCAGCTCTTTACGGAAAACGATGTTGATCGCGCCTGCGGGACCCATGACGGCGATTTCGGCAGAGGGCCACGCATAGTTTATGTCTGCGCCGGAGTGTTTGCTACCCATTACATCGTAAGCCCCGCCGTACGCCTTCCTGACTATGACTGTAATTTTGGGCACAGTGGCTTCACAGTAGGCGAAGAGAAGCTTTGAGCCGTGGCGGATTATGCCCCCATGCTCTTGGTCTACGCCGGGCAGGAAGCCGGGAACGTCTTCAAAGGTGATTATGGGGATATTGAATGCGTCGCAGAACCTTATGAAACGGGCTGCTTTCACTGAAGAGTTCGCGTCCAAGGCACCTGCGAAATACTTCGGTTGGTTTGCCACGATGCCTACCGAGCGCCCGTTCAGCCTCGCAAAGCACACCACAATGTTAGGCGCCCAGAGAGACTGGACTTCGAGAAACTCGCCGTTGTCAACTACTGAAGTGATTATCTCTTTCACGTCGTAGGGCTTGTCCGGGTCATCGGGCGTTATCTCCTCAAGCCGGTCGTCAGTACGGTTTGGATCGTCCCCAGTGTCCTCTACGGGCGGGTCTTCCATGTTGTTGGAGGGCAAGTAGCTGAGAAGCTTCTTGACAATCTCTATGCATCCATGCTCGTTCTCAGCCATAAAGTGACAGACTCCGCTGTTTTGCATGTGAACCGGTGCGCCGCCCAACTCTTCAAAATTCACCTCTTGACCCAGAACTGTCTTGATGACCTCGGGCCCTGTGATAAACATGTGACTAGTATCCTTCACCATAACGATGAAGTCAGTCATGGCTGGCGAGTAGACTGCTCCGCCTGCGCATGGACCCATGACTGCAGAGATTTGGGGGATGACGCCCGATGCTACAACGTTCTTGAAGAAGATATCACCATAGCCTGCGAGACTAGCAACTCCCTCTTGAATTCTTGCGCCGCCGCTGTCGTTCAAGCCGATGATAGGTGCCCCTGTTTTCATCGCGAGTTCCATCATCTTGCACACTTTCTTGGCGAACATTTCTCCGAGGGAGCCGCCGAACACGGTGAAGTCTTGGGAAAAAACGTAGACTAGGCGTCCGCTCATTGTTCCATATCCGGTGACTACGCCATCGCCAGGGATTCTTCTTTCAGACATTCCGAAGTCTGTGCAAAGGTGAACGACGAAGGGGTCGAGTTCCACGAAGCTGTCGAGGTCTAAGAGCATGTTTATTCTTTCTCTCGCGGTGTGCTTGCCCTGCTCGTGTTGTTTCTCAATTCGCTCTTTGCCTCCTCCGAGCTTCGCCGTCTCGCGCAACTCACGCATTCGCCGGATCTTTTCTTTCACTGATGGTTCACGCGTCGTCAAACGGTTCACCTTCGACCGCTAGACTATTCCTTGAGGATATATATTTGCTTGACCAATCAGACTCATAGAAAGGCATAACTTTCGGAGGGGTGCTTGAAAACATGACGATAGAGATGTTGCGGTTCTACAACACTATGACGCGAAAAAAAGAGGCTTATAAGTCGATCGAGGAGGGAAAGGTTCGCTTGTACTCGTGTGGGCTGACTGTCTATGATTATGCGCACATAGGCAACCTTAGAGCCTATGTCTTCGTGGATCTTTTGAGGCGTTGGTTGGAGTACCGAGGCTTCGAGGTGAAGCATGTTATGAACTTCACGGACGTGGATGACAAGACCATTCGGGGCATGCACAGGGAGGGGGTATCACTCATGCAGTATACGCAGAGGTACATCGACGCTTTTCTGGAGGATTTGAAGAATCTGAACATCGAAAGAGCCACTATCATGCCAAGGGCTACTGAGCATGTTGACGAAATGGTCAAGCTGGTCGAGATTCTCAAGGAAAAAGGCTACGGGTACACGGTTGAAGACGGCTCAATATACTATGACATCTCCAAGTTCAAGGGGTATGGCAAGTTGTCTCAGATGAAGCTTAAGGATCTCAAGGCAGGGGCGAGGGTGAAGGTTGATGAGTATGCGAAGGATCAGGCAAGCGATTTTGCCCTTTGGAAGGCTTGGGATTCAGATGACGGCGAGGTTTTCTGGGAGACTAAGCTGGGAAAGGGCAGACCGGGGTGGCATATCGAGTGTTCAACCATGTCTATGAAGTATCTGGGCGAGACTTTGGACATTCACACGGGCGGGGTCGACAACATGTTTCCGCACCATGAGAACGAGATTGCCCAGAGCGAGGCGGTGACTGGCAAGCGGTTCGTCAACTACTGGTTGCACAACGAGCATCTGCTTGTTAAGGGCGAGAGGATGGGCAAATCACTGAGGAACTTTTCCACTCTGCAGGATTTGCTGCGCATGGGGCATGGCCCGATGAGCGTGCGATATTTTCTGCTGTCTACCCATTACAGAAAGCAGTTCAACTTCACTTTGGAAGGGTTGAAGGCTGCTAAGAATGCTTTAGAGCGTCTCTATGATTTTATGGGTAGACTTGAGGACGCTCGTGATGATGGGAGGGGGGACGCCGAAGAGCTGGCTGAGAAGGCGAGAGCAGATTTTGAGGAGGCGATGGATGACGACTTGGATGTCAGCAGTGCTCTTGCGATTGTTTTCAACCTCGTGAAGGACGTGAACAGGCTGATTGACGAAGGCAATTTGGGAAAAAGTGGGGCAGAGAGGGTGAAAAGTTTGATGACGAAATTTGACAGAGTTCTAGGCGTGTTGGACGGTTTTTGGGGGCAGGGGGGCGAGACGCTTTCCAGGGAGGTTGAAGAGTTGATAAGGGAGAGGGAGGAAGCGAGAAGGGCGTGTGATTGGAAGACTTCGGACTCGATTCGCGGTAAGCTACGTGAAATGGGCATCATCCTGGAGGATACGCCTGAGGGCGTGAAGTGGAAGAGGGAACGCTAACCGCTGGTTGGAATCGTTCTTAGCTTCACGTCCCCCGCCGCTATTTTCTTCAGCTCCCCGTTTTCCTGCCTAATTATTAAGGCGCCGCACTCATCTATGTCCAAGGCTTTTCCAGCAAGGATCTCTGCGAAGCTGGTCACTTCCACTTGTTTGCCCAGGAACCTAGCTTGGCTTTTCCATTCTATTCGCAGAGCGTCCCATTCTCCTTGTTGGAGACGTTTGTAGCGTTGTTCGAAATTCTGGAGGAGGTTTGTGATGAGTTTCTCGCTATCTATTTCGCGGCTTAGTTCGTGTTTCAGAGTTGTTAATGAATTCTGGAACGTGGCTGGAAAGGAGTCCAAATCTATGTTTGCGTTTATGCCGATTCCGATGATTACATAGTCAGCAACGTCTTCTTTGGTGCTTGTTTCCGTTAGTATTCCGCAGAGTTTCTTCCCGTTCAGGAGGATGTCGTTGGGCCATTTGACTTCCGCCTCTAGACCTAATGTATTCTGGATTGCCTTAATGACCGCTGAAGCCGTGATAAGTGTCAGCCTTGCAGTTTCCTTCTGGGTGGTTCTTGGTCGTAGGAGAATGGATAGCCAGATTCCGCCTCTTGGTGAAACCCACTGTCGTCCATGTCTTCCGCGTCCATGTGTTTGTGTTCTTGCGATGATTACCAGGTTTTCTTCTTGGCTGTTTCTCGCGATTTCTTTTGCTACGTCGTTGGTGGAGGTTACTTGGTCGTAATAGAGTGCCTTGTAGCCCGGGAATACCCGTGTTTCGCGGGCGGGTTGTGGGAGCATTTTTGAGCTTAGCGTTCGCAGAGTTCGATCAGGACGTCGCCTGTGCTTTTTGGGTGTAGGAAGGCTATTTTTCCGCCTTCGATGCCTGTTCGTGGTCTCTCGTCAATTAGCACCATGCCTTTGTTCTTGAGTTGCTCGAGTGCTTCTTCTATGTTGTCTACTCTGAAGGCGAGATGGTGTATTCCTTGCCCGCGTTTTTCTAGGAACTTGGCGACGGGGCTTTCTTTGTCGAGGGGTTCGATGAGCTCGATTTTTGTGCTTCCTGCTTCTAGGAGGGCTACTCTTATTCGGGTTTGCTTTCCTTCTCTTATTCCCTTGAGCTTCAGTCCCAGGAGCTGTTCGTAGATTGGCAAAACCTCGTCTATTCTATTTACAGCTATACCGACATGCTCCAAATCGACTATCATTGCGTATTCTCCGTGCAGAGAGTTGGAGTTGGCGAAATATAAACAAGTCGAGTTTGCCTAGGAAAGTGTGGGCTCTTCGCTGAGTCTATATCTTCCTGTTTGGATACATTGAGCTACTATTATGCATGTTGGGGGGTTGTTCGTGTGATCGTTGACTGTGTTTTCGTCTACTATGTCGACCTTTTCTTCTTTTTTTGGGGTGGAAATGCTTTATGTGCAGGGTTCTAATGCTGATGCTTGTGCATTGTTGCTAGTTTGTCTTTGGGCGCGGCTTGATTGTGTTCTAGTTGGCCACGCTTAAGGCTGCGTTCTTGCATGGTTTTCAAATGATGATTGAGCAGGGAGTGGAGCATTCGGTGTGCCATGACAGGCAAGATGGTTGCTGATGAAAGCCCCCAACTCTCCTTTCTAGTGTGAGCATGTTTTTTCGGAGTGATGCTAGGCTGTCCTTAGGTTGGGAGGACTTGGTGTGGTTCGCTGGGACTTGGGGGGCTTCGCATTTCCTCTTCTGCGTCTAGTCATCTGGATAAGTTACTTGCTGTTGAGTGAATATTGTTAAGGATATCCGTCGCCAACTAGACAGTCAAAATCGCTCCAACACTGCCAGACATCCCAACACCTAAAGCAACTCCTCCATTGCCCAATGTCGCTCGCAGCTCTTAAAGACGACCTAATGCTAACCACCACCTCCTCCGGACACCACTGTCAGAGGACGCGCCCTTCTACCTGTACACTAGCCCAACAGTTGCAAACGATACACTCATTCTCAGCTTTATATTCATAATACGGATAGTTGGGCATACACTTGGATACTGTTTCACGATGCATTATGTTTATCTACCATGCACACCACTATAATGCCTGAAGCCACTGCGGGGAGAAAACTGAGCCCTATGGTCAAAAAGCTACCCTCAAAAGACGAAGCCTTAGAAGCCTTGGACTTCATAATCAACGTCCTGAGAGAACACGAGAAAGACCTCGACCGCCTCATCGGCGAACTCGGCACGATAACTTCTTCTGTGGGCAAAACGGGCGAGATGGCAGACAAAATCGAGAAAGTCGAGGAAAGGCTCTCCACTCTCCAAGAAGAGATAACAGGGTTGATAGGCATTCTCTCCACCTCTCCCCGTACCCAAGCCGTAACACTGCCAACACAGCCGCACGCTGCGGGCACAGCCCCCAGAGGACCACCAGTCATAGTAAGGTGCAAACAGTGGGACGACTTCAAAACCCTGGCCAAAGACGCCGACACAGTCTCCTTCCTGTTCCGAGAAGCTGAGAAAGGCTTTCAAGCAGACGCCCTGAGAGACGGACGGGTGTTGACCTACAGCGGCGAACTGCCCAAAGATTCAAGGCTGCTCAAGCTCTGGTTAGCCAAGGAGCTGGGCGTGGCTGAGGAGAAGATTTTCGAGGGCATCCTCGCCATAGGATAACGCTTATCTCTTTTCGTCGCTCCTAATAGCGAACATGCTGTTCAGCCTCTTCCTAGACGAAGTGTTCGCCCAGTACCCTTTCCTGCTGACGACCATCTGGCTGGTTGTGATAGCGGCTGCGGCGATTCTCGTAGAGCGCATAGTCTCCCGCTGGGTTAAGAGGTTCATAGGAAGGACTGATTTGCCTCCGCACGCTGGAAACGCGCTACTGCTAGCGGGTCGGTTCGTGATATTCCTGGGCACCCTCATAATTGTCCTGAGGGTTGGGGGAGTCTCATCGGACGCCCTCGTCGCTCTGTCAGCTTTAGGCGGCGCTGCCATCGGGTTTGCCTCCAGTCAGACAATTGGAAACGTGATCGCCGGGCTGTACATACTGGCAAGTCGACCCTTCCTGGCGGGTGACTATGTTAGGCTGGATGGTGTAGAGGGGATAGTTAAGGAGATTTCCGTGAATTATACTAAGATTTCGACCATGGCAGGTAATGTTGTTTGGATAAGCAACAGGAGGTTGCTTGATAGAGACATCGTGAATTTTCGGTTTATGGGGGAGGAGTCGAATCTTTTCCGTTATGGTGTAGAGATAAGTCTTGATTATACAGTGCCCGTGAGGAAGGCCGGGGAGATTCTGGACAAGGTTGCTAGGAATTATGCGGGTAAGATGCCGAGGAAACCTGAGTATGACCTTGTTCAGCTTACTAATTTCAGCAGGAACTACGTGTTTTACATCTATGTGAAGGACCCGCAGGATGTCTTTAGGCTTCGACCCTGCATCCTCAACGATATAACCGAATTGTGGGATGCGGCGAAAAAGAAACCCAGCTGATTCCCGTTTAGAACAGCAAGTCTTTTCCCTGTTAAAGCTTCATGTCAGTCTTATATATGCAAGCTGTCAATGTTGTCGGAGGGAAACTCTATGACAGCCAGAGTGGCAATCGCGGGAATCGGCAACTGCGCCTCAGCCCTCGTGCAAGGAGTGGAATATTACAAGAACGCAAACGAAGACCTCAAAGTGCCGGGCTTGATGCACGTGAACTTTGGCGGCTACCACGTGCAGGACATTAGGTTTGTGGCTGCCTTCGAGGTCAACAGTCGTAAGATCGGGAAGGACTTGGCTGAGGCGATTTGGACTGAGCCTAACTGCTGCGCGAAATATGCTGATGTCCCCCGACTGGGGGTCAGAGTCTTTGCTGGACCATCGCTTGATGGAGTGGCGCCGCACACCAAGGCACCTTTCTACGCCTACGACGAGACGGAGGTCGAGGCTTCTAACGTTGCAGAGGTTCTCCGTGAGACTGAGGCAGACATGCTGGTAAACTTCTTACCCGTGGGAAGTCATCATGCAACGCGGCGGTACGCGCAGGCTTGCCTCGACGCCCACTGTGCCCTCGTGAACTGTATTCCCGAGTTCATCGCTTCCGACGAGGGGTGGGCTGCACGTTTTGAGGAGAAAGGTTTGCCCGTGGCAGGGGATGACATTAAGAGCCAACTTGGGGCGACGATTCTTCATCGAAGCCTAGCACAGCTGTGTGTTGACCGCGGGATCAAGATTGAGGAGACGTATCAGCTTAACCTAGGCGGAAACACAGATTTCTTGAACATGACTGTGGAGGACAGATTGAAGTCGAAGCGGGTTAGCAAGACCGAGGCGGTTACGAGCCTCGTGCCATATGAAGTGCCCACACGCATAGGACCATCTGACTACGTTCCCTTTCTCGGCGACAAGAAAATATGCTACCTTTACATACGAGGACGCAAGTTCGGAGACCAGCCTGTCACTGTCCGTGCGAAGCTGGAGGTGGAAGACTCGCCCAACAGCGCTGGAGTAGTCATAGACGTCATACGAGCCGTGAAGTTGGCACTGGACAGGGGGATCGCGGGTTCTCTCACCAGCATCTCTTCCTACGCATTCAAACACCCGCCGATACAGGTGCCTGACAGCCAAGCAAAACAATGGGTAGAGGAATACATACAAGAAAAACGAGAGAAATAGGACCCAATTATACCCCAAGAATCCATTTAACCACGAGTTCCTTCGCTCAAGAACTCTTCAAACATTTTCCTTGCCATTTCATAGGGTAGTATTTTCGGAGGTTGTTTGAAGGCGTGAGCGGATATGCCCTCTACGGCTCCTGCCACTCCTCGTTCTAGGGCAATTTTAACCGCACGTACAACATCTAGGAGAACCGAGCCCGCATTCGGACCGTCTACTGTGCACAGCCGCAGTTCAACTTCCATCGATGCTCCACCAAAATACAAGCCTCGTAGCCACATGTAGCTGTCGCGTCGGTTCTGGAGAAAGTCCACGTAGTCAGTCGTCCCCGCAACAACTTGAGCCTTGTAGGGCAAAGCTGCCTCTACTATCTTCGTTTTCACAGCCCGCTTGGTCTCACGGCTCCGCTCCAGCGTATCCAGTGACTCTGTTCCTCCGCCTACGTCAAGCTGGTAGGTCTCGGAGATGCGAACACCCTGCGCCGACAATAAACTCATAAGTGTTCTGTGCAGCGTAGTCGCCCCCACTTGGTCGACCAAGTCGTCGCCCACAACTGGCAGTTTAGAACTCTTGAAACGACTATCCCAAGTCTTGTCGCTTGCAATGCCCACAGGAGTAGCGTTGACGAAAGCACAACCAGCCCCAAGCGCCTGCGCAGCATACCACCGCGAAGCCTCCACCGCGCCGCTTGGAAGAAGGTTAACGAGAATCTCAGCCCCGCTGTCCTTCAACGCTCGTCTGACATCAGCCTCGGGAGAAGAATCGACATTGACGACGCCTTTAAGATACTCACCAACACCGTCCAGAATCCGCCCCTTGATAACAGATACGCTGAGACGCGGAACCTCGGCGAACCGCATGGTGTTGTTGGGCTCGGAAAAAATCGCTTCCGACAAATCCCGCCCAACCTTGCGGGCATCGATGTCGAAGGCTGCAACCACCTCGATGTCACGCGGATGATAGCCAGCCAATACCAGGCGCCTCAGTCCTACGACCTCTTTTTCGTCACTAAAGCGGCTGTAATAGTACAGTCCTTGAACAAAAGCCGAGGCACAGTTCCCCACTCCAGCTAAAGCAACTCTAATCTTAGCCATCAAAGGTCACCAGAGTATTGCTATTGAGAATGCACTGTTCTGTTCAAAACTCTTTCGAAGATAACTGCAAAAACTCGCTTTCTAGCGCAAAAAGTATTTATCCAAAGGCTGTCAGAGGCTAACAGCCCACTATCCATGGAGCATAATCCAATGTCATCCAGTGGAATGCTACAATATGTCCAGCGAATACGTACGCTCAGCCGCAACGCTAAGTTCTACCTAGTGGCAACAGCCCTCATGGGCTTGAGCAACGGCATCTGGGGCGTCATATTCTACCTTTACCTCAACCTCACCGCGGTGGGTTACCAGCCAGACTTCATAGGAAACGTGTTCACTGCCAGCGCCCTAGCCACGGGCTTCGTAGCATTGCCAGCAGGACTACTCTGCGAGCGCATCGGACCGAAGAAAGCGATACTCATCGGCTTCACAGCCAACTTTATCAGCCTAGTCCAAATATTCGCCCTCCAGCCAACTACCCTCCTCATCACTAGCCTCGCCTCAGGACTGATAGGCACCATGGGATGGGTGGCGTCAGCGCCATTCATGACGGAGAACAGCAGACCCGAGGAACGCACGTACTTCTTCAGCTTCGACTGGAGCCTAATGATAATAATAAGCATCGTGGGAAGCTACGTGGGCGGCGTCCTGCCCGATGCGTTCAACAGCCTCCTCAACCTGCCCACGGGAGCGGAAGGAGCAGCCGACGGTTACCGTCTTGCCTTGGTGGTCTCAGTTGCCCTAGCCCTAGCCGCAGCCGTACCCGTACTCTTGACTAGGGAGGACAAGGCGCTACAGAGGCAGAAGACTGCTGACCTCCTGAGCCTCCGAAACATCCAGAGCCATAGGACAATACTAAAGTTCATGATACCCACGGGCATAATCGGCTTCGGCGCAGGCTTCATCGTGCCCCTCTTCAATCTATTCTTCAAGTTGAAGCTCGCGGCTACCACGGAGCAGATAGGCATAATCTCGTCCCTGAGCAGCGTCACGCTCGCCGTGGGCACCCTAGCGGCGCCAGCCCTGTCGAACAAGCTGGGCAAAGTCAAGAGCATAGCACTGTGCCAATACTTCTCCATGCCCTTCATCATGTTAGTGACCCTCTCGCCCAACCTGCCCATGGCTTCAGCCGCCTACATCTCCCGCAACGCCCTGATGAACATGGCTGGACCGTTGACCACGGCGCTACAGATGGAGCTAGTCACGGAGAAGGAACGGGGCACGACGAACGGGTTGATGGTCATGGCGGACAGCATCCCGCGGGCAGTAACCGCCTCGGTCTCTGGCGAGATGATGACGGGAAGCGACTTCTTCACTCCCTTCCTCTTCACCACGGTCACATACTTCATAGCGAGCTCTCTCTTCTTCACTTTCTTCAGAAAAGCAGATACTAAGAAAAACACTGAATGTAAGAGAGAACACATCCAGAAGGAATAGAAAATTAGAAAAATAGTGTGAGAAAATTGTGCGTTTAACGTGTAGCCGAGAAACTCAGCTTCTAATATCTTCCTCTACTACGCGTGCTGCCGCCTCTTCTCTTTGACCAACATTCCCTGCAGTAGACTGGTCTGCTCGGATCTGGCTTGAATGGCACTTCGCATTCGTTGCCGCAGTCAGCGCAGACAGCCTTGTGCATTTCACGGGGCTCTCTTTCGTATGGCAATATTGCTGCACCTCCATTTTACGTGGCGCAGAACTAGTTTCTTTTACGAAATCTAATTCGTGCTGATTCACCATTTGGCAAGACTCCTTATAAACTTATGTATGCACATGCCGAGTAGAGAGCGTCCACGTCTGTGATCTGCTTACACCGTGAAATCTCCACTCTTAAATATCACAGGCAAGCTTTTCTCCCATCATGAGGGATCAGCTCGTCGTACGCCAAGCTAAGCAGAGCGACAGAGAAGCGGTATTCAAGTTCTGCGAGCACAGCTTCGACTGGGGCGACTATGTCCCTGACGTTTGGGACGACTGGATGAAGGAACAGCATTCTAGGGTTTTTACGGCGACGCTGAACGGTGAACCTGTGGGCATAATGCGAGTCTCCCTGCCGAAGCCGGGCGAAGCTTGGTTTCAGGCAGCCAGAACCCACCCCGACTACCGACGCAGAGGAATCGCGACGGCGTTAGCAGGAGCATGCTTAGAGTGGGCAAGGGATGATGGAGCCAAGATAGTTAGGCTGTCAACAGATTCCGACAACTACGCATCCCGGAAAGCACTCGAAAAATTGGATTTCACACGGACCTCAGATTTCCTTATAATGAGGTGCGAGAGACTGCAATCCGAAGTGTCACAAGATTGTAGGTGGGCCCGGGAAAGTGAGGTGGAGAGAATATGGAAGTTTCTCGGAGAATCGGAAGTCTTCGAGGCGTCTGAGGGGCTCTACACTGTTCTTTTCGTCTGGATGTCCTTGGAGAGGAGAGACGTTGAGAGGTTCGTGGCTGACCGAAAAGCCATAATCCATATTCGGGGCGGTGTTGTCGACGGGTTGGTGCTAGTCGACGACACGGTAAGAAAACTGTGGGAGGAGACCCAGACCTGCTATATCGATGGCGACCGTTCTGCAGTCTCTGAAATGCTGAAGTTCCTCAAAGCCTATGCTTACAGAGAAGGGTTCAAAAGAGTTTACGCATTTGCATGCAATACATCCCTAATCCGTGAGATGTTGACCGCGGCTGGGTTCAGCCGAGATGACCAGAACACCGAGTTCATCTATGAGAAAACATTGACTGGCTGACGCCATGGGGCTTTGGGAGTCTAGCCGCCCCCTACGGGTGGAACAACAGCCACGACATCTCCTTCCTTCAACGACGTCTCCAAGTCTCCAATAAGGTTAACACTTCTTCCGTTGACGAGCAGCTGCAGGTGCTCCCGCACCCTGTTCTTGTCGTCATACAAATACTCTCTGAAGGCTCTTCCGTGACGCTTCACAAGCGTCTCCAAAACCTCCTGCACCGTAACGCTTCTCAAGTTGAACTCAAGGGTCTCCTCGCCTCTTCCAGCGAGCTCACGAAGCGTCGTGAACAGTCGTACTGAAACCTTCAAGGATATTCAACCCTCTTTTGCCATTATCATTCGTGAAAAAGGAAATAAACCTTCCCCGAAGAAGCTGGGACTCACTGATTGACGATTTCGTTGATGGCTTCTTCCATCGTGTGACCGCGACAATGGATGAGGGCTTTTCTCAGGCCCTTTCACTGACAACGCGGCGGCTTCTACGTCTGCAGCCAGCTTGAAAACTACGGGACAGAAGAAGCTGGTGGGCACGAGGTCTAAATTGAAGACGCCAGGCTCCGACTCTTCCAAGCTGGTGATCATTTTCATTTGACCGAAAGTCAACCCTGTCTCGGGGTCTTGTACCTTGCCGAGGGCTGCTCGCACTTTGTCTTTCAAATCGGACAAACTGAATTCCCGAATTTTCTTCTAGGGGAAAGAATTTCTGTTTAGAACTCGTCCTTATGGTGTTTTTCGAGCGGTCTTCTTGTACATTCTCCAGCTCAACACCATAGTCTTGGGATGCGAAGCTTTCACCTCGTCGAGCCTTGTCACCGCGGTGTTCTGAGGCGCCTTGAGAGCCAACTCTGGATGGGTCTTTGCCTCTTCGGCGATTTTGCGCATGGCTTCGATGAACCGGTCGAGCTCCTCCTTCTCGAATGACTCGGTGGGCTCGATCATCAAAGCCTCATCCACGATGAGCGGGAAGTAGATAGTAGGTGGATGAACTCCGTAGTCGAGGAGTCGTTTGGAAACGTCTATAGCTCTAATGCCCCTCTCTTTCCGGAGGGCGGCTCCGCTGAACACGATTTCATGCTTTCTCGGTCTCTTGCAGTCGTAGGGCAACTCGTAAGCGGCTATCTCCGCCATCTTCTTCAACACGTAGTTGGCGTTGAGAACCGAAACCTCAGCCGCCTCTTTCAGCCCTTCTGCACCTAGACCGAGTATGTAGGCGTAGGCTCTGAGAAGAACAGCGACGTTTCCGTAGAAGCTTCTGATTTTGCCCACGCTCTTAGGCTTGTCGTAGTCGAGGTGGTAGGTTTTGCCGTCGAAGACTATTCTGGGGATAGGAAGAAACTCTGCCAGCTCCTCGGACACTCCAACGGGTCCTGCTCCTGGACCGCCGCCGCCATGGGGTGTGCCGAAAGTTTTGTGGATGTTGATGTGGACTATGTCGAAGCCCATGTCGCCAGGTCTAATCTTGCCCATGATTGCGTTGAGGTTGGCTCCGTCGTAGTAGAGAAGCCCTCCCGCGTCATGGACTACGTCCGCTATCTCCTGGATGTTTTCCTCGAATATGCCCAAAGTGTTAGGGTTGGTGAGCATCAAGCCTGCCGTCTGGTTTGAGACCGCTGCCTTCAAGGCGTCTATGTCTATGCAGCCTGTTTTGTCGGAGGGCACGATTACGGCGTTGAAACCTGCCATCGTGGCACTGGCTGGGTTAGTTCCGTGGGCAGAGTCGGGTACTATAAGCTCGGTTCGTTCAGAGAGATTTCCATTGAGCTTGTGGTAGGCACGCATGATGAGGGCACCTAGGAACTCGCCGTGCGCTCCTGCCGAGGGTTGAAGTGACACCTCGTCGGTCCCCGTTATCTCAGCCAGCCACCTGCCCAGCGTGTAGAGGATTTCAAGCACTCCCTGCACGGTCTTCTCGTCTTGGTAGGGGTGTAGATGCGTCATCGAGGGCAGAGCTGCTAGGGCGTCATTTATCTTGGGGTTGTATTTCATCGTGCAGCTTCCCAGAGGATAGATTCCAAGGTCCACGCTGTAGTTCATCTGGGAAAGCCTCGTGAAGTGGCGAACGGTTTCGACCTCTGAGAGTTCGGGCAGCATTGGGGATTGTTGGCGACGTGTTTTTTCAGGCAGCAGAGCGCTTAGGTCTCCAGCCCGCTGCTTGATTGCGTCCTCAACCTGGGGAACGATGTATCCTCTGTGGCCGTTACGCCCTAGCTCGAAGATGAGAGGCTCCTCCCACTTTGCCTGCTTAAAGCCAGCCACTCGTCTTCACCTCCCACCCCTGAAAATCCCTTCTAGTGCATCTGCCAGAGCATCAATGTCCTCTTTTGCATGCATCTCTGTTACGCAGAAAAGCGCCGTCTTTCCGAGTTCAGGGAACTCATGTGAGACATCTTTCCCGCCGTGGACACCTAGCTTCAGCAGACCATTATGCACATCGCTGACTCGCCTGTCAAAGTTCACAGTGAACTCTTCAAAGTGGGGTGACCGGAATACGGGTGTCCTCAATCCTTTCACTTCTGAGAGACGCCGCATTGCGTAGTGTGATTTGAGCATGATGGCTTCGCCGAGTTCTCTCAAGCCTTCATTGCCGAGGAGGGCTAGGTAGACTGTGGAGGCTGCGGCGCACAAGGCTTCGTTTGTGCATATGTTGGAAGTGGCTTTCTGTCGCCTGATGTGCTGCTCCCTCGTCTGGAGCACCATGCAGAACCCTCTATCCTTTCCGTCCTGTGTGGTCGTCATGCCTATTAATCTGCCAGGCATCTGGCGAATCGTAGCCAGGTCGTCTCGACAGGCGAATATCCCTAGCAGGGGACCACCGAAGTTCATGTGGTTTCCGAGGGGTTGTCCTTCGCCGATAACTATGTCTGCTCCGTAGCTGCCAGGAGGCTTCAGGAGCCCGAGTGAAACGGGGTCGACGCCTACTACGAGAAGAGCGCCGTGGTCGTGGGCGATTTGAGCGGTTTCCTCGCCTTGCGTTTCTATGAAGCCCAGGTAGGAAGGGTTTTCGATGTAGACCGCGGCAGTTTTGTCGGATATTTTTGCTCTCAGGTCGTCTAGGCTTAGCTGTCCTGTTTCCTTGTCATAGTCTATCTTTCGCGCATGCATTCCTGCTGGCGCGATGTACGTTTCCAAGGTGGCGTGGCGTTCGGGGTGAGTAATCTTTGGAACCAGGATTTCTCGGCGACCGGTTAAGCGCATGCTCATTCGTGCTGCTTCTCCTAGTGCTGAAGCCCAGTCGTAGAGGGAGCTGTTCGTCACGTCCATGTCCGTGAGCTCGCATATCATGCTCTGGTACTCGAAGAGGAGTTGAAGCATGCCCTGTGAGACTTCGGGCTGGTAGGGAGTGTAGGATGTCAGCAGCTCCGTCCTTTGTACTATGTTTTCCACTGCGGCGGGCACGTAGTGCTGCCAGCATCCGGCGCCCAGGAAGACGGGCATTTCTCGGCTGGTCTTGTTCTTCGCCAACAACGCCTCGACGTGTCTTCTCACGTCAAACTCGGAGGTTTGAGAGGGCAGGTTCAGCCTTCGTTTGAGCATAAACTGCTCAGGAACGTCGGAGTAGAGCTCGTCTATACTCTCTATGCCCATTTCCTTCATCATCGCCTTCTTGACTTCTGGCTTCGAGTTGGGAATGTACGGGTGTACGTGTGATTCTGCCATCTGTTTGCACCAGCGAGTGGGAGATATGGGATTCTCGAAACTACGTCTTTAAGCTTTTGAAGCAACTTCAACGACGAGCCGCAGCAGGATCTCCGCGCTCCTCAAGACTCGCCTGTCCCCGAAGGCTGGCTGCCACCTAGAGTCGGTGAGAAGGTCAGAAATCACTAACGCTGAGGCTATCTCTACCCGTCTATGTCTCGCCACGGCGTACAAGGCAGAAGTCTCCATGTCGATGGCTAACACGCCAGCCTCTCGAAACCTCGCAAGCTTAGCCGCCGTCTCCCTGTAAACACCGTCAGTGGTCAAAACAGCCCCCTCGTGATGACGGACACGCCTCTTGTTCAAAGCCTCGACTAAAAGTCGCTTCAAAGAAGGAGAAGACGCCAGACTCTTCCTGCCACGAAAGTACTGACACGTCGTGCCCTCGTCACATATAGCCTCTGAGGCTACCACAATGTCCCCGGGCATCAAGAAAGACTGCAGCCCACCCGAGGTCCCCATCTCGAGGACTTTCTCGGCACCGCAGAAGATAAGCTCTTCGAATACCATTGCGGCGGCTGAGGAGCCCACGAAGTTTGTTGCCACGGCGATTTCGACGCCTCTGAAGGAACCAACCTGCAATGGCAGGCGGTCGCTGTACCACCACCATTCTGCAGGTTTGCCCTCGATTAGTCTGTCTATAAAGTCGAAGTATCGCTTCTGATAGACCATGATCAGTCGCGAAGGGATTCGAAACGTCTCCACGTCCACGCCTCTCATTGAAGCAACATACTGTAAGAAGTCTCGAGGGGTAAACACGGGCTCGTCACTCTTCACATTCCATTCTCCTACTACTGAACCCCTCTTGGGGCAAAGGACTCTCGGGTGCCATGTGCCCATGGAAAAACCTTCAAGAAAGAGCTATTGATCTAAGGATTGTTAAAAGCTTTTAAACCTCGCTCCCTTCTAACCAACCTGAAAACGAAGGCGACTACGATGCAAGACTATGAGGAACTCCTGAAACGTGCCCAATCCAGACTCCCGAAGGAAAAGGGCAGCGGAGAACGCTTTGAGACTCCAATAGTGCGTTCCACCGTGATTGGCATGCGCACAATAATCATCAACTTCAAAGAAATCGCCGAGGCTTTGAACCGCGACCCGCGGCATTTGATGAAGTTCTTGACGAACGAGATGGCTACGGCGGGCAATTTTGAGGAGTCACGTGTCATTTTTCAAGGCAAGTTTCCCCACGACACCCTAACCCGTCTGGTGGGTATATACACTGAGAACTTCATAGTGTGCCCAGTCTGCAAGCGTCCAGACACGAAGATCGTAAAAGAGAAACGACTCTTCTTCGTATCATGTGAGGCTTGCGGCGCAAAATCATCCATCAAAGCCGTCTAGGCTTCACAGAAGCCCAAAACACTTGGAAGTCTACGTAAACCAAAGAAGATTGGGCGGATGCATCCTACTAGCCATGTGTGACGCCGACCTTTTAGGCAAAACCCTGAAGCAAGGGAACGTGGTCTTCCATATTCGCGAAGAATTCTACAAGGGTTCGCTGGTGGGTCTCGAAGAAGCTGTACACCTAGTCAGGCAGTCCACGATAGTTAACATGGTCGGCAGGGGAATCGTGAAGAAAGCTGTGGAAGAAGGCTTGATTCACCCAGACGCGGTGCTGGAAATCGAAGGCGTGCCCCATGCTCAAATCGTGAAGATGTGAACCCAACCTAGGATGGCCATTTCACTTCTTGGGGAATTTTCCGTCTATGAACCTACCGACAGCTCCCAAAGCTCCCCCCGATTGCTGAGGATATGAGTAGCAGGATGGCAAATGCCAAGGCCACGCTTATACCTCCAGGCTTTGAGTTGCTCGGATGAAAGGGCTAGAGTGCCTACGATTGCCAATACTTGGGGAGCACGTAACTCATGAGAAGGCCCTTCTTGCGCTCGCGGCCACTACCCCATTGATGATCGGCGTTACGTAGGAGAGGATAGGTCGCAATCCCTCTTGATTCGCAAACAATAGCAAGGCGATTCGGAAGAGGAACAGCACGGTGCCAAGGATCAAAGCGCAGATTATTCTTCTATCCAAGGCGCCAGCCACGCAAACGACCAACAGATGCTGGAACACAATGTTATGAGACTTGTGGGTGCCTCAATTAAACATATTTAAGCAACTCTCGAGTAAAAGAATCGGAGAGCCATCTCAGGGGTGGCTGTTTGGGTAAGAAGAAAGTCTTAACTGAGGAATCTTTAAGCAAGGCTGTCATGCCCGCCGCGGGCGACGTGTTAGGCATCGCTGTGAAACTTCTGGGTTACGATCGACTAATGGTAAAGTGCCAGGACGGGCATGAGCGCCTATGCCGCATAAGGGGAAAGATGAAGAGGAGAGTCTGGATCAGACAAGGCGATGTTGTCTTGGTTTCGCCGTGGGATTTTCAGAGGGATAAGAGGGGCGATGTCTTCTGGCGCTATACTAGAGCGCAGGCGGAGATGCTGCGCAAACGGGGCACGTTAACGATTTAAAGAGGAGTCCCTAGGGTGGCATATCAGAAACGGATGGCCAGAAGGCTAAAGCGCCGAGAAGAAAGGTATGAAACGGAGCAGTTGTTGAAGAGGAAGCGAAGCGAAGAGTACGAGGTTCTGGAGGAAGTCTTCGACAAGTCAACCCTCATGACCGTATACGATTTTCTGAACAAGGGTACGATAGATGAAATACACGGCGTTGTGAAAGCCGGGAAGGAGGCTAGGATTTACTGGGGCAAAGATCGAGAAGGCGGAGAGTTGGCCGTCAAAATCTACTTGACACTCTCAGCCGAATTTAAGAAGGGCAAACTCCAATACATCGAGGGAGACCCCAGGTTCAAGCATATAAAGCATGATTCTCGGTCGCTGGTCTTCGCCTGGGCGCTGAAAGAGTTTAAGAACTTGCAGCTAGCTCAGAGAGCGAAGGTCAGGGTGCCCAAGCCAATCGCCATTAAGAAGAACGTGCTCGTGATGCAGTTCATAGGCAAAGACGGTGACCCCGCGCCGGAATTGAAGGAGCTGCCGCCTAAGGACCCTGAAAAGATCTACAGGGAATTGCTAGAGTATGTCAGGAGGCTCTATCGCAAGGCGGGGCTGGTTCACGGCGACATAAGTGAGTACAATGTGATGGTCTGGAGGGGCAAGCCGATTCTCTTTGATATGGCTCAAGCCCTGCCACTTTCCCACTCGATGGCGATTATGCTGCTTAGACGGGATTTGGAGAACATTCACAGATACTTCAAGAAGCTCGGAGTGGATGTATTTCCAGTCGAAGAGATGTACAGGAAAGTCACAGAAGATGGCGAGTCCTAACGCGTTATTGAAGATCCCGAAGAACCGTGTGGGCGCTCTCATCGGTCCGAACGCGTCCAACAAGGAGCTGATAGAGAGGAGGCTGGCCGTCCAGCTTGAGGTGGACAGTGAAAGCGGCGACGTCAACATCAAACTCTCTCCAGAGGCCACTGACCCATCCACGCTTTTCAGAGCAAAGGAAGTCGTCTCCGCCGTCGGCAGAGGCTTCTCTCCAGACAAGGCGAGGAGGCTACTGGACGACGACGAAGCCATCCTAGTGATCGTTGACATGAGGGAGTTTGTTGGAAAATCAGAGTCAGACATTAAGAGGCTGAGCGGAAGGATAATCGGTCAAGACGGTAAGACCAGGAGAATCATCGAGGAGTTGACCGACGCGTATGTCTCGGTGTATGGGCACACTGTCAGCATCATAGGTAACGTGGAGGAAGCGGAAATCGCCCGACAAGCGGTTGAGATGTTTATCCGTGGACGGCTGCACACGTCGGTGTACAGGTTTTTGCATGCGAAGAGGCGAGAGTTGAAGAAAAAGAAGATGGAGATCTGGAAGAAGCCTTACGAGGAAAAGTAACGCCACCATTTTCTGTATAATACGTAGACTCCCAGTAGCATAAGCACTCCAGCCAACATTTGGACTGGGTGGAAAGATTCTCGTAGAACGACGAAGGCGAAGACTGCGCCGAAAAGAGACGACGTAGAAAAGATGACTCCTGTTCGCATCGAGCCTATCTCCCTTAATGCGAAAAGGAATAGTAGGATTGAGAGGGCAATGTTGAAAGCGCCTACTGACAACAGATAAGGTACGGAGAGGGGAGAAATGCTGAAACTAACGTTGAGGAGGACAGATATGAGTAGGAGAACGCCGCCCATGAAACATCTCAACCCCGTTACCATTACAATGTCTCGCTTCTTGCTCAGAAACCTGCTCAAATTGTTGTCTATTCCCCAGAAGAGGCAGGCACCCACTATGAGCAGGTTCCCAGCGACTTCTGTAAGAGTGAGCCTCTCAAACTCCCCGTTCGTTGCTATTAACACAACTCCGACGAGTAGAAGAAGAATGCCGAAATAGTCTTTCTTTGCACCACGCTCCTTCAAAAAGACAAAGGCAATCAAGACTGTGAACAACGACTCTGTGTTTAAGAGGAGAGAAGCGTTGAACGGGGTGGTTTCGTTCAGGTCGCGTAGAAACATTAAGGGGCGATGATTGAGCCGCAGCGGATAACGAAGGCGAGAATCTCGTAGTCCCGTTGCGACGTCTTTGTCTCGGTCTCCGTTGAGGTCTCAAACAGAGAAGAATCTCTCTATGCAGAGGGGAAAAGCGGATTCCAAACAGGAAAATCCCTCCGATGAGGTAGATGGCGCCAGCAACATCGAATGGGTTGATGTTTCCCAAGGCAATCTTGTTCAAAGTCGAATTCACGTCGAACAATATTGCCGAAGCAGTTGCGCCCACGTAACCCAATGGTGAGTCAAACAACGCCACAAACTCAGCTTTAGGAAGTGTTCTGGAGATCCGCTGTTCTATCCCTTTAGGTCAACCCGCCAGAAGCCAGATAAGGCGACAAACTGTACAAGAACTTGACCCAGCGCTGGAAGAGGAAGCGCCAACCTGTGAAAAGAATATATTTCCATGTACCACAACATATACCCACCACTTTGAAGGAACAGGGGAAAGCGGGATGGCAAGCCAAGTGTTCGAGGAAATCAGTGCAGCAGACTTCTTCTACCGCAACAGAGACATCGCAGGCTTCACCAACCCGTCCCGTGCACTGTTCGCCGCCATCAGAGAGCTCGTAGAAAACTCTCTCGACGCCGCAGAGTTTGTGAGCATTCCCCCGGAGATTTACGTCCGTCTGACCTACAGCGGTGAAGGCAGCCCCGAGACCGAGGTGTACAAGCTTAAAGTCGAAGACAACGGCTCTGGGATCACCTCCCGCCATATTCCCTCAGCCTTCGGCCAAGTGCTCTTCGGCTCGAAATACAAGCTGAAGCAGTCGCGGGGAACCTTCGGGCTGGGCGGCACGATGGCAGTATTATACGGGCAGATAACTACTCACAAGCCAGCCCACATAATATCCAGCACAGGTTCGACGAAGGTCTACGTGTACCAAATCATGGTGGACATCCAGAGAAACAGACCCATAATCCTGGAACGTAAGGTTTTGATTAACAAGGAACAGTGGCGCGGCACAATAGTGGAGTTCACCCTCGAGGGCGACTACTACCGTGCCATGCCCAAAATCATCGAGTACCTGAAGCAGACGGCTCTCGTGAACCCCTACGCCAACATAACCTTCACCGACCCGAAGGGGCGCCTGTACAAGTTCACGAGGGCGACGACGAAGATGCCCCAACCTCCTAAGGAAACGCTGCCCCATCCCTACGGGGTAGACGTGGAAACGGTTAAGCGCCTCATACACGTCACGCCCCATAAAAACATGATGGACTTCATGCGAACCCATTTCCATCGAGTCAGCGAAAAGACAGCCCAACAGTTCCTAGACTTCGCAACCATTGCTATGGGGAAGAACCCGAAGAAGCTGGGACCAGAGGACATCGTGAAGCTCGTGCAGATGATGAAACGCTTCGAGGAGTTTCGACCGCCGAGCGCCAGCTGCCTCTCACCCCTTGGAGAGGAGCTGCTGAAAGCGGGCATCTTGAAGGAGTTGAAGCCCGAGTTCATATCGATTTGTCAACGCAAGCCTTCCACTTACTCGGGTCACCCTTTCGTCATCGAAGCAGCGATAGCCTACGGAGGAGAGGTCCCGAAGAAGGGCGACTTTGTTCTCTACCGCTTCGCCAATCGTATCCCACTCCTCTACGACGAAGCCAGCGACGTCTCGTACATCGTGGTCAAATCCATGAACTGGCGAAGGTACAGGGTCACGCCTGAAATGTCCATAGCCGTGCTAGTGCACATCTGCAGCACCAAAATCCCATACAAAACCGTGGGCAAAGAGTTTATTGCCGACAGACCTGAAGTCAAGAAGGAAATACTGAACGGGATACGCGAAGCCGCGAGACACCTTCAACGCTACCTGTCGAAGCAGGAACACGTGGAAAGGGACAAAAGGAGGCTAGGCATCTTCGTCAAGTACCTGCCCAAAATCGCCAAGTTCGCCACAGACCTCGCTGGCAGAGAAAAGGAACCTAACATCAAAAGACTTTTGGAGAGCGTGAGTGTGGTTGGAGGAAAAGAGAAAGAAGAATGATGTTACAGCCTTAGATAAGAAAAAAGAAGCAGTGTCCGACCTGCAAGAGTTGGGCGACAAGCTTTACCGCCAGATGGAGCAGGGCGAGTTCCCGTGGATTAAGATGCCCAGCCGCTCCATCGAAAACATCTACTACAACCCCGAACTCCGCCAATACATCCTAGGCGACAGAAGGGTCAAGCGAAGCTCAAGGAACATCCGTCACCTTCGTCCCTTCACCCAGCTTGTTTGGACAGCTCTCTTCGCCCATGAGCTCTCTAACCAGCGCAAGACCTCGACCCTCCGAGACGTGTACTACTCAGCCCAAGCCTACCAGATGTCCTTCAAAGACCAGTCAGAGTCGGACAACGTCATCACAGATCTCGAAACAGTGATAGGCTTGGCAAGAGAGGACTTCAGCGTCTTCCCAGAGGAACGCTCAGCAATCTTCGGCGACCTGACAATCGAGTACACCGTGCCCGGCTACGAGGGCAGGCAGATGAACTTGATGTCGCACCCAGACGGATTGATGATAGGCCCAGCTTTGTCCTACAGCGAGTTCGTGAAGACTAGCGCAGACAAGGTAATCGCCATCGAGAAAGGCGGCTTGTTCACAAGGTTCGTCGAGGAGAACGTGCATAGGAAGCACAACGCCATCCTCATCCTTACCGCGGGACAGGCGCCGAGGTCCACGCGCCACTTCATCAGGAGACTTAACAAGGAGCTGGAGCTGCCAGTCTACGTGCTGACGGACGGTGACCCGTGGGGGATGCACATCGCCATGGTCATAATCTCAGGGTCTGCAAACGCCGCGCATCTCCGGGACTTGACGACGCCTGACGCCGTTTGGAGCGGGGTGTGGGCGACGGACATTGTTGACTACAAGCTGCCTAGCGACCCCTTGACAGAGATCGACATGAAGCGGCTACATGAGCTGCAGCGTGACCCAAGGTATAAGGATGAGCTGTGGCAGCGGGAGATTAAGATGTTCATGAAGATTCGGAAGAAGGCGGAGCAAGAGGCGTTCAGCCGCTACGGACTCACATACATCGTAGACGAGTACCTGCCAGCCAAGCTGGAAGAGAAAGAGTAGGCTGGGCGTGTTTGAGAAGATTAAAATAAAACCTAGTCAACCATATGTAAATCTTAACTGTTAAGGTGTTGCGGCTTGAGCGAAGAAGAAGATTCGGTGTGGTTCACGATTGCTGAGAAGTTCTTCGGCTTACTGATAATCTTGATAGGCACAATCATAATCTACGCCACGACGACGAGCCCCGCCTTATCGTTTTCAGTGGTGTTCGTCGTGGGCGGGCTCGCTCTGATAGTAGTGGGATCTTTCATGTTTCTCTCAAAGATAAAATAGCCTACAAACCCCGTCGAGCCGTATTTGACTAAACTAGCAGTCATTTCCGGGGAAGCCTTAAGAGCGTTGATAGAAAGTGTGTTGGTGGGAAGTGGGCTTTTACTGAGAAACAGGCTGTTCCGGTTGTCACTACGCCCACGGTGTCTGGGTATGAGATAGTCAAGGTGCTCGGACTCACACGGCTTAACGGTGCGAACGAAGGGTGTTGGAGGAAAGACAATAACGAGTATTGAGGGCGGGTTTGGTGGAGAAGTCACCTTCTACTCCTCAGAGGTTGAGAAAGCGCGCCTAGAATCCTTGGGCAGGGATGTCGAGAAGGCTACAAGGAGAGGAGCCAACGCGGTAGTAGGCGCAGACTTGGACGAGCGACATCCTGCAGGGCACCGCAACGGTTTTTTCGGAATATGGCACGGCGGCAATTATCAGACCCTAAGAGAAACAACGGCGTGGCAAGCCGAACCTTGACATACCGTTTGCACTGAAAGACAGGGCGCTCTTTGTCTCTCCCCAACCTTTAAACCATAAAACCTCCCTTAAAAATAGCCACAGACGAGGCGAAGACCATGTCAACCCAGAGGTTGCCGAGCGTTCACAAGGCGGGTCTCCAGGTTCTCAAAGCCATCTCCGCGCCCATTAGGCTGCAAATCCTGACCTTGCTCTTGGAGTTTGGTTCCTTATCCTACACTGAGATCCTGAACCACCTTAAGATGGATGCCACCCGCGACGCTGGGCGATTCGCCTATCATCTTAAATCCCTCTTGAAAGCCGACCTCATCGAGTCCGAGGGGGAGACAAAGAAGTACCGTCTGACAGACTTGGGCAGGCGCATTATCGAGGTTACGGAGGAGATAGAGGATCAGACTTACAAGCGTAGGAAGATGCTAGTCCGAACCTCGCGTCTCAGCATAGAAGAGTTTGACAGGAACAAAATCGCCCAGTCCCTCATCACCGAAGCCAATGTCCCCACAGATCTTGCCCAGAAAATAGCCCGTGAGACGGAGAAACGTCTCCAGCAGTTCAAGACCAAGTACCTGACGGCTCCTCTTATCCGAGAAATAGTCAACTCCATCCTCCTCGAGAAACACTACGAGGAATACCGTCACAAACTCACACGCCTGGGGCTGCCAGTCCACGAAGTCACCCGCCTGATAAGCACCGCAAGGCCAAACGTTGAGGCTGTACACAAGGCGGCGGGCAACGCTGTGATAGAGGAGTACACCCTGCTGAACGTCTTGCCCCGAAGCATCTCCGACGCCCACCTCAGCGGCAGCCTGAACCTCCACAACCTGGGCTCGTGGATACTAAAGCCGAACGAAGTGACCCACGGTCTATCATATTTCCTACAAGCCCATCAGCCCAAAACCTTAGAGGCAGCCCTAAACCTAATCAAAAACGTAGTCCACAACACAGCGACAGAAACCACGGGACAACAAAACCTGGACAACTTCAACATACACCTAGCCCCATACCTGAAAGGCGTCGCTGACGAAAAAACCAAAGAACTACTCCACCTCTTCATAAGAAACCTCAACCAAGCAAACCCAACCCCCGCAACCATAAGCCTGGAACTCCGGACAGAAAAGAGTGGCGTCCACTCCAAGGAAACCCAACAACTAGCCCTCCTACTACTGGAAACAGCAGCTGAAGAAAACAGAACACAACCCTCGCTGAACCCGAAATTAATCGTAAAAATAGGGAATGAAACCTTCAAAGACAGTGAAGCAGAGACCTCGTTGTACAGGGCGCACATGCTTTCCGCCTCAAGCGTCCTGATAAACTTCGCCAATCTGTGCCCCGAAGCTGAGAAGAACGCAACATACACTACCTCAGGTCTAAGACTGGCGGATGAGTGGCAGCAGGACTGGGAACTCGACACTCAGAGAACGGGTAACTTGGACATAGTTACCCTGAACTTGCCGAGAATATCCTTCGACGCCAAAGGAGAAGAGGCGAAATTCTTCGAGCTCTTAGACGACCAGCTTAACATGGCGAACCAAGCCTTGGAAATAAAGTATGAGACGATCGAGAAACGCGCAGAGCAAAGTCTCCTACCCAACCTAACCCAGAAGACGAACGGAGATCAATACTTCAGGCTGGAAAACACCACACGAACCACGGCTCTTCTGGGGCTGAACGAGACGGTCCAAACACTAATCGGTGAAGAGACAGCTGAAGACCATGGAGAAACCGCAGCCCTCACTGAGCGAGTATTGGAATTTGCCAACGCCTACACAAAGAGACATACCAGAAAGCCTCATACTCGACTAGAAGTGGCCATTATCCCCAACAACACGGCGGTCAAGAGACTCGCGAAACTGGACGTGGAGAAATACGGGTGGGGAACTGTCAAGACCCAGGGTACTAAGGAAGCCCCCCGTTATTCTGACATCAACACGGTGTCCCCCCTGGACAAATACCGGTTCAGCCTAGAAGAACGCTTGCACCAACTTACTCCAGGGGGGCACTTGACTCTCATTAGGACTGAAACGCCTCAGCCTTCTCCAGAAGAGCTCCTGGCCAAGACGAAGCAGCTTGCCGCGAGCAAGATTGGCTTCTTCGCCTACGACCTGTCCTTCACACACTGCCTCAACTGCAAAACCACTTCTTTCGGGACTCATTTGAAATGCCCCAGCTGCAACTCCACAATCATCCTCGTTTTAAGGCACCCGTAGCAGAAACCTTCTAAATCCATAGTGCCGAGCTACTCTCCCTCTCTGCACCGCATACTGTGTGTGTCAATTTCTGAGGACAGGACTACAGAATTTTATACAGTTCTTTCTAAAAAACTTAAGTGCTCTTCACCGTTTGAAAAACATATATCTTCATGTGTATGGACACCATTGCTGCGGCGACATGGCTTGCTTGTTTTTAGCATAAAATGTGTATGAAAGTTCTAAGTGTAGAAGGGACGTATTGTGTGTTGCTGCGGGGGTTTTCCACGAGCAAACAAGAGTACACCGTAGACTCACTCAAGTATTTCCCAAAAGTAAGAACGTCGAGAATAATGTTCGAGAGCTTCAGCCCAAGCAGGATACAGGATTCTCTGGTCAAGGAGACGGGGCTCACAGATGAAGTTGCGGGTAAAATATCTCTGGACATTGCAGATAGAATTAACACGCTGGACTTGGAGTTCCTGTCTGGCCCGCTCATACGAGAGTTCGTGTGTGTGGCGTTGTTGGAGAACAATTTTGAGCGTGAACGTGCCCGTTACACGAGGCTTGGCTTGCCGTTGTTTGACGTTGACCGTCTTGTGCGGGTTGGGGACAAGGAGAACGCCAACTTGCAGCATAACCCTGAGACGATTCACAAGCTTGCGGCTGACGCGATTTTCGACCAGTATGCTTTGTTGAGTTGTTTGCCTGCTCATCTGGCGGATGCACACATCGCTGGCGCCATCCACATCCATGACCTGGAGTATTTTGCCACTCGACCCTTCTGCCAAGAGCATGATTTGCGGTTTTTCCTGAAGAAGGGTTTGATTGTTGACGGACAGGGTGTGCACACGGCCGTGGCTGGTCCGGCTAAGCATCCTGAGGTAGCGGTTCTGCACGCGGCGAAGGCTTTGGCTGCCGCTCAAACTAACTGGGCGGGCGGGCAGGGCTATGACTTTTTCAACGTTTGGTTGGCGCCGTTTGTGCGCGGCTTGTCCTACGAGCGGATGAAGCAGTTGGCTCAGATGTTCATCTATGAGATGTCGCAGATGTACGTGGCCCGGGGCGGGCAGACCGTGTTTTCCAGCATTGCATTGGAATGTGCGGTGCCAAAGATTATTTTCGACGTGCCAGTGTTGTTGCCAGGTGGGAAGGTAAGTGAGGGTGAGACGTATGAGGATTATTTTGAGGAAGCGAATGCCTTCTTCAACGCAATCCTGGACGTTTACATGGGTGGGGATTATCTTGGTAAGCCTTTCAACTTTCCCAAGTGCGAGGTAAAGCTGCGTAGGGAATACATAGACAAGTTTGAGAGCGAGTACGTGAAGGTTGCGGCGTTGGCTTCGAAGTTTGGGACGCCCTACTTCCTCAACCTCTGCCCCGATTATATGCCTGACATCGTTAATAGTCAGTGTTGCAGGCTGATTTTTACTCCTGACGGTGACGAGCTCAAAGACTTCCACAAGGGTGCCATGCGGATGGGTAGTTTGCAGGTGGTGACGATGAACCTGCCGAGGCTTGCCTACGAGGCAGAGGGGAACGATACGAGGCTGTTCGAGTTGTTGGATGAGCGGATGGATTTGGCTCGGGAAGTGTTGATGATTAAGCGGGACGTTGTCCGTGAGAGAATGAAGGGAGGGGCTTTGCCGTTCTGTACGATGGATTGTTATGGGGAGCCGTATTTGAATTTGGATAAGCAGGTGTTGAACGTTGGGTTTGTGGGGCTAAATGAGCTGTTGAAGGCGCATCTAGGCAGTGAGCTGCATGAGGATGATGCGGCGTGGAGGTTTGGACTGAAAGTGATTAAGCATATGGTGGATCGTGTGGGGGGGTATGCGACTGAGACGGGCTATAGGTTCGGGTGCATACAGACGCCTGCGGAGAGTTGTGCGCACAGACTGGCCTTGGTGGACAGAAAGATTTTTGGTGAGCGAGCGGTGGTGCAGGGTGACACGGGCAACGGAGGCATCTACTACACTAACAGTTCGCATGTGCGTCCATCTGCAGGTGTGCCCTTGGTGGAGAGGATTAAGATAGAGAGTAGTTTTCACCCGTTGACGAAGGGCGGAGCGATTCTGCATGTGTGGCTGGGTGAGGGTAACCCGTCGGCTGAAGCCGTTTGGAGCCTAATTAGGCGAGTAGCGACAAAGTCGCTGGCTGCCTACTTTGCCTTCACGCGTGATATGACGATTTGTAGGCAATGTAGCGGTGTCGAGGCGAATCTGCAGGTTCGGTGCAAGCGGTGTGGGGCCGAGGGTGACAATCTGGAGCATTGGTCAAGGATCACAGGGTATTATCAGCAGGTGCGGGGCTGGAACGCGGGAAAAGCTCAAGAGTTCAAAGACAGACACAGATACACAATATAGCGCGCACGCTCTACGAAAAACACATGAAAGAAGATCCAGACCAACTTCATTCTACCTAGCTATTTTTACACATCCCGACTCCCCACTCAAGAGTTAAATAATGAAAAGACAAAAGCGCACTCCAACCCAAAAGAAGGTTATCTGAATGGACAAAACAACAACCGGCAATAAAGAAATCTATCAAATGTCCCCAATCGGATACGTGCGCAGACAAGAAGAAACCATCCAACTGGAAATCCTAGAACACTACCGCGAAGCACTAAAACAACTCGACCACTTCAGCCATGTTATGGTATTCTGGTGGGCACATAAACAAGGCGACCCCAAAAGCCGAAACGCACTTCAAACAAGACCACCTACGCTAAGGACAAGCTGACAGGTGTCTTCGCAACCAGGGCCGAATACCGTCCAAACCCAATAGCCATGACAACATGCAAAATACTCAAAGTTGATGAAAAGAACGGGATCATACAAGTCGCAGACATCGACGCCTTCGACGGCACACCCATCGTAGATCTAAAAGCATACTACCCTGTGTGTGACCGCGTAAAAGACACGAGAATCCCCGAATGGTTTTCAGATTGGCCAGAATGGATGCCAGAAACAGGAATAGGGCTGTAACCTCAGCCTTACTTAGCCGACGGGTCATCCTGCATTATGCCGAACATGTTCCCCTCAGGATCCTTGAAGTAGGCAATCCAGCCTACGCCTGGAATGGCATGCTTAGGCACCACTACCTTCCCCCCATTTTGCTCAACCTTCTTCGCAAACTCGTCCACCGAGGGCACGTCTATCGTGTTCACCGTGCCAGCCTCATCACCAGCCTCACGTTTCCCCAACCCGCCGTCAATCCCCGGCTCACCCTGTTTGCCAGTCGTGATCAGCCAGTACTCCACAGGACCCTCCCACTTCACAATCTTCCACCCAAACACTTTCTCATAAAACTTGACAGCCCGCTCAGGCTTCTCTGCACTAACCTCAAAGTGGACAACTCTTGGCACAAACATCACCACAAAAAGCTCTCTTAACAGCCAAGGCACATAAATGTTCCCCACCCCTCAGAGCAACAAAACCCACAACCCCTAAACACGTAGCCCCAATCCACATCTTGGATTCATAACCCTTTTACCCCAAACCCGACCGAAGCATTCCGTATCAGAATCAGAGATGAAAAACATGAAAACACCAAACAAAAAATTCCTACTCATAATCCTACCACTCTTATACCTAGCTCTCACACCCGCAATCGCACACGCCGCAACCATCACCACGTGCACTTTCAGCAAGGAAACCTACAACCAGGGCAATTCAGGCTACATCACGCTGACGGTATACAATGATGAAGAAGAAACCATCCGAGTCATCGAACTGACGGCCGCCATCAACTACTACTACGAAGAAGGCACAATCTACATCCAAACCTTCTACGCCCCATCAGACGACCTCCCAGTAGAGATCGAACCCGGACAAACAGACACCTTCACCATACCCTTCAGCCTACCAAACGACATCGCCCCAGGCTACACAGACCTCTACGTCAAAGCCAAAACCGAAATATGGAACACCCACAGCGAAACATGGTACGGCTCAGACCACCCGACCTACGAGCCAACGATATACGTTGAATCGCCCTACAAGCAGTTCTACGAAAACCAGCAAGAAACCAACGATCAACTGGAACAGCAGCTGCGGGAACAGCAGGCAGTCAACAACACGACAACAAACATCGTGTACCTTCTAGCCGTCACAACCCTCATCTTCGCAGCCTTTACAGCCTTCCTCACAATGCTCATGCGAAGACCGAGAGCCATACCACAACCCGCACCATAACACTGCCCACCCATCCCCACGACTCTCCCCCTTCAATATTTGAACCTACTAGGAGCATAAGGAAGACAGTCTAGCTCCTAGAGTGACACCGGGAAATCAGCAAACAAGCCGCAGATTAAACAATAAGTAGAACGCCGCGCGCGAACAAATCAACCAGCACAAGCAATTCAAAGGCTAAAGCTCTCGAAGCAGCTTAAGCAACGTCAAAGCCAGCCGTTCACCCTTGCGGGTGATAATGTACTGCTTCTTCAAAGGATCGATAGCCTCTGCCCTCGCAAACCCTAGCTGAGTGATCTCAATCATCCGAGCCCGGTAAGTCCCATCACTAAGCGTCAGCCTATGCTTATTCATGAAACCCTTCGCCCGCTTCCACTTGCCATTACCCAGAGCCAACAAGAACAGGCAGTCGAATGAGTGGTCCTTCTCCAACATTGCCTTGACCGCTGCAACCTCAGGAGTTGTCAGAACCTTAACTATCTCGTCCTCGAGCTGCTTCTCCTTATCTTTGTCTCCCATCGAAACTCGCCAACCATTGCAGTAACTGTTTATGTCTAAGTGCTTAAAAGATTTAACCTATATTACGATATATGTAATAATACTGAGGAGATACAGCACGATCTTCCGTCATTTTCTCTTGTCAAAAATCTGAACCCTCCATCGTAGCCACGTATTCGAAGCCAGTTTTTTCAAGGTTGCGGGCCTCTTTGGAAGCTTAAGCGGTTGCGCGGAGCGCGCATAGATCTCAATCACTCTTTTGGGATTCTAATAGTAAAGGGAACATGTGGAAGGTCGTCTCTTTTGACACAATGGTCGGTTCTCCAGTTTGGCAATGTTAATGCTTGTACTTAAGAAGACTGAAGCCTATGCGCGCGCTTAAATAATAATCACTATTATCCAATAGAGAAGACTGAATTACGTCAAATGGAGGTGACAACATGGCTAGAGTAGCACGAGAGATGGTGGAGAAAGCCGGAATCAACGTCAATCAGCTAGTGGAACTGCTCGTTAAGAATGCAGCAGCTGAGCTTACAACTTACTACTACTATACTATTCTTCGATGCAACCTAATCGGACTGGAGGGAGAAGGAATCAAAGAGATCGCAGAAGCCGCCCGCATTGAAGACCGCAACCACTTCGAGGCACTTGTTCCCCGTATATACGAGTTAGGAGGCAAGCTCCCAGAAGACATGAAGGTCTTCCATGACACATCAGCCTGTCCGCCAGCAAAACTGCCCAAAGACCCAACTGACACTATGGCAATGCTGAAGGTACTGGTTGAAGCAGAAAGGTGTGCAGTAAGAGGATATACACATGTCTGCAATATGACTGCTGGAAAGGATCATCGAACTTACGACTTAGCTCAGTCAATCCTCAACGAGGAAATCGAGCATGAGTCCTGGTTCTCTGAGTTCTTGGGCGAAGGACCATCCGGACACTTCATGCGCAGAGGCGAGAATTCACCATTTGTCTCGAAATTCCTGAAGTGAGACTTCCAGCGCTCCCCCATTTTTTTTGTCGTATACATATATTGCATATGGGTTTACGTGTTGAGCATGGGTTTGGAAATCGTTTGGATCGGTGCTGCAGCCAGCTTGATTGCAGGTCTTGCAACTGGCGCAGGGGCTTTGCCGGTGTTATTCACGAGAAAGGTTTCAGACAGGTTATTGGATGTCACTCTTGGATTTTCTGCCGGCGTTATGCTGGCTGCAACTTTTTTCAGTCTTTTGGTTCCAGCTATCGACCTAGGAGGCATTTGGGTTGCAGTCCTTGGGACTGTGTTGGGGGCCATTTTGTTACATCTGGTAGACCGTTCAGTTCCCCATTTTCACCCTGCGTTGGGAGCGGAAGGCCCTTCTTCAGGGCTTTCCCGAGTGTGGCTTTTTGCGTTGGCCATTACGATTCACAACTTCCCTGAAGGCTTGGCCGTTGGAGTGAGCTTCGGTAGCGGAGACGTGTCCGCAGGGCTTGTGGTTGCCATGGCAATCGGGCTTCAAAACATGCCTGAAGGTCTCGCAGTCGCACTGCCCTTATTAAGAGAGGGATACAGCAGACGCAGATCCCTTTGGTTCGGAACCTTGACAGGATTAGTCGAACCTGTCGGTGGTTTATTAGGCGTTGCACTTGTGTCAGTTTTCTATCCGATTCTGCCTTGGGCGCTTGCATTCGCCGCTGGCGCAATGCTCTTCGTCGTTAGCGATGAGATTATACCTGAAAGCCACAGGAAAGGTTTTGAGAGAGAAGCAACCTTTGGCCTTATAGCTGGATTCGTCATAATGATGCTGCTGGACTGCTTATTCACTTAAGAGTAGATAGCTGCGCATGACTCAGGAGGATCAGAAGAATGAAGGAGTTCACTGAAGAAGAGCTCGCCCGATACAATGGGAAAAACGGAAACCCCGCATATGTTGCGTACAGGGGGAAGGTTTATGATGTATCGGATAGTTTTCTTTGGAGAGATGGGGTTCACCAAGTTCTTCATGTAGCGGGCTTGGATTTGACGGTTGCCTTGGATCAAGCTCCACACGGTGGAGACGCTCTCGAAAGGTTTCCCGTTGTTGGAATCCTGCGTGAACCTGACATGCCCCCTCCACCTTCCGAACCATTATACTAGGGTGTTTCTTGAAATCAGCATTGTGTATAACCACGAGGCGCGGGGATTATTCGTCAGATGGAAATGACGGAGAGAAAGAAAGGGTCAGTAGGCTTCTTGCAGAGCTTAATTGTGAAGACCAGACTCCTTGATGAAACAGACTGAACCCTGTAGTAGGAATGTCTTGACAAATGCAGTTGAATACTTATAAGCCAAGCGACTGAAGGAAGAAGCGCCATCTTTATCGCCGAAGAAGACGGGGAAATCACAGTTTATGCTAGTGCAGGATAGAACGCTTCAAACGCTGATGTTGATCGGCGCCGTTGTTTTAGTCCTGCTCTGGAATACAGGTCTGTGGGAGCTTGTGGTAACGTGGATCATTGTTCTCTTTGCATTACTTGTGGCTTATACCGCGTTGAAGGCGATGGAGTCGACATCGCCATGAATCCTACATCTTCAAAAGTGAGGCCGAAGCTTATCTGGGCGAAAAAGAAGGAAGCTGTGTCGGAGACAGCGCGCGCATGGTTCTCACAAAAGGCTTTCACACCAAACGAATTCGCGCCGCATC
>CAYGVX010000007.1:59172-63084 GCA_964353725.1 uncultured Candidatus Bathyarchaeia archaeon | reverse complement strand
TGGTGGGGCCGACCGGATTTGAACCGGTGATCTTTCCCCGAAACCGTATCGTTGCGCGGTTTCTACGGGTTTCTCTAGCTGTTTCACCGCTCCAGAACTTCGTCATCCCACTGGGCGGTCCGCAAATCCGTTTGTTTGCTTCTGGAGCCCGTCGTCATACCTAGCTAGACTACAGCCCCACACAACGAGAAACACGGTGACAGAAAATATATGCATTACGTAGCTGGGCTAAGCTTTATACTATTCCGGTGAGCTTCTGCTTCTGCGTGTGGCTCAGGCGTTTTATGACTCTCTCCCTGCGCATGGCTTCGCTGCGTGTGTGCAACTTTTCGGTGTAGACGATTTTTTCGGGTTTGTGGATGCGGGTGTATCTGGCGCCGAGACCTCGCTCGTGCCGCCTAAAGCGGGACTTCACGTTCCTAGCGTGACCCGTGTAGTAGCTGCCATCAATGCAGAGAAGCACATAGACGTAGTATGCCATACACTGTCAGCTTCTTATCCCGTTTATGCATTAAAATGCTAAAAACGTTTTTTATCCCCGTCTGGGCAGAAGGGGCGTTATGCGCATAAAATACTACGAAGCCCCCGACGTGAAACAGCTGACCGACGCAATTGTGAGGGAGCTAGAGTTCGCCCACATAGATGCGGAGAATGTTTACTGCTTCAGAAGCAGGGGCTCGAAGTCGAGGCGCACAGTTGCCCGCGTCCACAGCTTGGGAAAGCTCTGGCAGCAGGCTATGAAAACACGCCCGCGGTACCTGATCGAAGTCATTGCAGAGAGATTCGATAGGCTTAGTCAAGAGGACAAGGAGAAGGTGATAATCCACGAGCTGCTACACATACCGAAAGGCTTCTCAGGAGGCTTTAGACCACACAAAGGCTACATAACACAAAAAGCAATAGACAAGCTGTACCAAACCCTGAAACACCGCAAACATCACTCCGAGCATACCCTAATGATTTTTTAGAAATGAATCCAAAAATCGACTTATCTACAGCAATATGAAGCTTTGGGGTCTGACTTGTAGCCTTGTCAGGCTGCTAAGAGTCACCTGGAAACGCAAAACCCACGGTCAAAGAACGCCTAAGCTACTGGGCAGCAAACCTCCCCATCCCAAATGTCCCACCATCCTCCATATTTGTATCCTGTTCGGATCCTATTAGAGTGGTCGAATCTCTGCGTAGAGAGCACCCCTCACACCCATGCACACGCTTGAAGCGAAAGGTTAAAGAACCCAAAACCCACGCACTATAGACGGGTTGCCGGCCAAAGGGCGCGGGTCCCACCCGAACCCATCCCGAACTCGGAAGTTAAACCGCGCTCCGTTTCCGGCATTAGTGTGGTCTTCGGCCACGTGAAACCAGAAAAGCTGGCAGCCCACTTCACGTGACAACCACACCTGCCGTGAAAATCCCCAAGACTTATAACCAAGGGCACATAGTCATCTCAACAAGTGGCAAAAATGCTACCATTAGATACTGCACTCGCACAGCTTCCAGGACTTGACTGGATCTTCCAAGTGATGATCTCACTCCTCTTCATCGTTTTCGTCTTCTACGGACAAAGGATCCAAATGTACATCATGGTAAGAGAAGTGCAGAACTCCCTACTGCGCCTGAAACTGATACGAGATGAAGGACGCAAGATCGCGATAAAGACCATAAAAGAAATAGGCACACCCCAAAACGACCCCACGGAACGAATCGACCAATTCCTCGAATACATAACGATACCCCCAGAGAACATGGACCCCGCAGGCATCGTGTGGAAGTTTGAACACATACTCGACGTACGAGACGAACGCTTCAAAGACGAAGTCAAGCTCATGGCACCATCAGCAGACGAAACCAACATCAACAACTTGGAAAACACCCTAGAAGCCGCCGCAGCACTAAACATAATCTACAAAGTCATACGCCACTACTACATCTTGGGCAAGAAAACACTCAGCCTCTACATCATCATGCAACTCCAAATGATCCTCCCAATGATAATGCGAGAAGCAGAAGCATACGCCAGCGCCCTCAAAGCTTTCGCCTACGGCCAACCTATAGGAGACGGAGCAGGCGCCCTAGTCGCAGCAAAACTGATGCATGGACACCGAAAGAGGAAAATCGAGAAAGACTGCGTCGTAGCCAAAGTCCCGCTAGAGGGAAGAACAGCATTCGTCTTGAAGGCGGAAGGCCCAGGAGGAAACGTTGGAAAGCCGGGGGAAGCGATAAAGAGAGTGATAGAGGAAAACGACGGAAAAGTCGCCACAGTGATCATGGTAGACGCCGCGTTGAAGCTCGAAGGAGAGAAACCCGGGGAAGTGGCTGAGGGTGTAGGTGCAGCTATAGGCGGACCAGGCACAGAACAATACAAGATTGAAGAAAGCATATCGACGCACAAGATTCCAATACACGCTGTGATAATCAAAGAGGACATCGGAGACGCAGTATCACCCATGAGAAAAGAAGTTTTTGACGCAACCGAAGTCGCTATTGAACGCGTCAAGCGCGTTATCAAGGAGAGGACGAAAGAAGGCGACACCGTGATAATCGCTGGGATAGGAAACACCATAGGAGTGGGGCAGTAGCATGAATGAGGGAGGGTCTTCAAGAAGATACTCTTCCATCGTGCTAATCGTCATAATCGTTGTCCTTGCTTTGTCCCTGACTGCACTTTTCCAGGCCTACATAGTTTTTGTGGACGATAATCCCGACAATGACGCAACGATGGGATATTACCTGCTGGTCGGCTTCGTGGGACTCGCCTTATCCACCTACATGCTCTTCCAAACACGAAGACGCATACAGAGGTTCACCCTTGAAACACAACCAACAGTCACAACAGTAGTCTGCCAGAAATGCGGGTTCAAGAACGTAAGAGACTTTGAACGAGGCGACTACATACTCAAAGAGCTGGGAAAGTGCACAAAGTGCGAAGGAACCATGATGATCTCTGCCATATACCGCGAAGTAAAAGAGAAAGGAAGAGAAGAAAGAATATTCACTTAGGTTAGGACTTCGCACCCGTCTTCTTTAACCAAAACAGTGTGCTCAGCTTGGGCAACTGGGTTCCCGCTGATTTCAATGAAGACAGGATAGGCCATCAAGCATCTGGAGCGCAGAAGTTCTTGAAAAGCGCGTGGATGATGCTCTCCGGGCACAATATCCTTCAACCAGCGTTCTGAGAAAGGCAATGTTTTGAGATTGGCTTCAATGTGGCTGAGAAGACGCTTTGCGTAGGGATTATCGATAGGCTTGCGCTTGACGAGCCTGAAGATCGTTGTCTCATCTCCGTCTCTCACCTTGCCTCCTGCGTTGATAACGGTCACGAAGGGCTCGATCGCCAACACGTCGTCTAGCCTTATCTTAGAACCCACCAGATGGGAGACATTCGGTATGGATTTTCCGGTGTGAATCATGTAACGTCCAACTTGGTGCCCGGTCAAGTTTGAGATAGGTTTGCATCCGTATGTTTGAATGGCTTTCTGAATAGCGGAGCCCAGCTTTGACGTTGACATATCAGCTTGGACTGTCTTAACAGCAGCTTTTAGAGCCTCTTCAGCCGTTCTTACAAGATTTTCAAGCTCCGGGTGAAAGCAGACAGTCGCCGCGGTGTCAGCTATGTAACCATCTACGTGCACGCCCACATCTACCTTCACAAGCGAGTTTTGAGGGATCACGCTTCTGTCGTCCGGCGGAGACGTATAATGAGCCGCAACCTCGTTGACAGAAACATTGCACGGAAATGCTGGTTGACCGCCTTCTTGACGAATGAGCCCCTCTGCCTTCTCACACACCTCAATTTTCAACATCCCTTCTCGGACAAAGTGCTTCATTTCCTCTCGCACTTTTCTGGCGATTTCTCCGGCACGTCGATATTTCTCCAAAACGCTTTCTGGAAGACCCATATTTCCTCAGCAC
>CAYGVX010000007.1:0-59072 GCA_964353725.1 uncultured Candidatus Bathyarchaeia archaeon | reverse complement strand
ATTTCACCAGCTCTGCACTCCCTCGCTAGTTGGGCGAGTTTCTCGTCGCTTTCTTCGAAAAGATAAAGGAAGTATTGGTACACGCTGCAGACGTTAGGGTCTCCGCCGAGTTTCTTCTGCTCTTGCACTGTGGGCTTGCCTCCTGTGAAGGCGCTCCAGATTTTCCTCTTTATCGTTTCTGGCGTGTCGGTGGTGAAAATTGACGTTTCGGGTTCTGACGCGCTCATTTTTCCGCCTCTTCCAAGGCCGGGTACGAAGCGACAGTGAATCTGGGCGGGCTTGTGGTAGCCTAGTTTTGGCGCCACGTCTCGGGTGATGCGCCAGTAGGGGTCTTGGTCTATGGCTGCGGGGATAAGGCTGGGCACGTTCTCACCCGTGAGTTTTGCGTGAAGGAAGCATGGGACCGCTTGGATTGAGGGCCAGAAAATCCATCCGATGTTTGTGCTGTCCTGAAAACCGAATACTGCTTTTGCTGTGGAGTAGGTGACTCGTTTGGCGACTTCCAGGGCGATGTCGTAGAGGAGGGATATGTCCTTGGTGTCGAAGATCATGTATGTGTCTTCTGGCTTGAACCCGAGGGCGATGAGGTCTAGGGCGTTGTCGTATGCGTAGTTTGTTGTTTCTTGAAGCTTGAGGTTTTCTTCGATGACGAATTTTTCGTCGTCTGTCATCTGGAAATAAAGCCTTGTGCTGAATTTTTCCTGCAGATATCTGGTGAATATCCATGGGGCCAGGTGCCCTACGTGTACTGGTCCGGAGGGTCCTCTGCCAGTGTAGAGGACGAATTTCTTGCCTTTTTCGTAGAGGTCTAGGATTGTGTCTAGGTCTCTGTGGGAGAAGAAGAGCTTTCGGCGCAGTTGTGGGTGGAGCGTCCCCGTATGCTTTTGGATTTTCCTTAGTAGTTGACTGGTTATGGGCTGGGTGCCGAATTGTTGGATGAGCTTGTCGTAGTCGACTTTGCCTCTTACTTCCCATGGTGTAACTGTCATTTCTTCTTCGTTGGGCATGGTTGTTCATCGTTTGGGTGTTGTTCATTGTGTTTTGATGTGGTTGTTTATAGTGTTTGCGTGCGGTTCTCTTCAAGACGTCTGCGTTTTCGGGGCTGGATTGTGTATGCAATCACTTTGTGTCCTGCTTTTCTCTTCTTAGAAAGTCGCCTACGTCTGTGATGTTTTTTATCGAGGGTCGATTCTTGCCTTGTTCCTCATCTGGGTTTTTGAGGATTTTGCCGAAGCCCAGGCATTCTTTGTGTTGATTGAGAATTAGAGTGTGTGCCCCCTTCTTCTTCGAGCCTGTGATTTCTGTTATTCCTTGTCTGAAGATGTCTCTTCCGCAGATGAAGAGCCACTCGGTCTTTGCGTCGACCGTTGTCTTGTTTGCGTTTTGCTTCGCCATCAATGCCAGTAGGGGGAAGCTGGGAAAGAATGTTCCGTCCTTGACTTTTCCGAGGTAGGTTCCTGCGTGGAAGAAACCTGCCGTAGCCAGTTTTTCCAGGTTTTCGTTGAGGAGGTAGTATCTGTTTTCTTTACTAAGTACGAGTTTTTTGTTTAGGCTTAGATCGCTGTCGAATTTGGCTAGGAAGTCGTATATGCGTCTCATCGGGGTCATGCTTCCTTTTTCAGTTTGCAGACGAAAAAGCCTTGGGTTTGGCTTGGCCAGATTCTCCTGCAGTTCTCCACTATGCTATCCAAGTGTCTTCCAAAGATGCTTGTGAGGGCTTTTTCTCCGTGGCAATTGATACTTTCTGCTTTGAGGTTCAGGGTCTTTATTGCCCAGTCTATGTTCAGCTCGTTCTCTTCTGGTTCGAGAGAGCAAGTAGCGTAGACAATTTCGCCGTGGTCTTTGAGGGTCTTAACGGATTCTGACAGTATCTGTCTCTGAAGTAGGGCGTTTCTCTCCACATCTTGGATTGTTCTCCTATCGAACCAGTCTTCGTTTGGCACATAGTTGCCGGAGCAGGGCATGTCTAGGAGTATGCGGTCAAACTTCATGTTCAATCTTGAGGCTTGTCTTGCGTCCGACTGATAGACTATCGTGTTTTCTACGTGACACCGTTCCAGCTGGTTTGCCAGAGCGATTAGTCTGTGCTTTTTGATGTCCAGGGCTATTATCGCTCCAGTGTTCTGCATTGAATCGGCTAGCTGCACGGTTTTCCCACCTGGAGCCGCGCAAGCATCGAGAACCATCTTGCCCTCTAACTGGCTGAAGAGCGTAGCCGGGATTTGAGCCGCAGCCTCTTGAATCGAGTACAGACCTAAGAGGTACTCCGAGGCTGCGCCCACGGAAAATCTTGACTTGCGAACCCAGTAGCCGTCTTCGAGGAAGGGAATCTTTTCGAGCTCTACCCCTCGAGACTCAAGTCTTTCTACAACCTCGGCTTGTTGGGCGTTCGCTGTGTTTATCCTTATCGACTGCTCTAGCTTCACTTCTCTATGTTTCCAGCCCATATGCTCGTAACGGCGCACAAAAAACTCTCTACCAGACATCAACGAATAGTGACATGTATGCTAATAAAAGGCTGGCGTTAACGGAGTAAGCTCCACCGCCTACTCAAATGCAGGACAAAAACGATTGTGTGGGGCGCGCCTTTTAGGCTCGAAGACAACCACTATGTTTATTTCGTAGCTTCGCATTACCCTTCTGATTTCCATAGCCCTAATGCTGGAATACTGAAATGTATGCGGTTGAGACTAAGAATCTGACCAAGACATATGGCAAGACGTTCGCTCTCAAAAACCTAGACTTCACCATCGACCAGGGCGAAATCATGGTTCTCCTCGGACCCAATGGCTCGGGGAAGACAACTCTTCTCCTCATCCTAGCCACGGTTCTCAAGCCAACATCGGGGCAAGCCAAAGTGATGGACTTAGATGTAGCCGCACAGCCTACACGCGTACGCCATAAGCTTGGAATAACCTTCCAGGACGCAAGAGGGTTTTGGCGCCACAAGCCAGCCGACATACTACGTTTTCACGCAAACGTCTGCGGTGTTCCCAAAGCAAAACGTGACGCACTGATAGACACCGTTTTCAAAGAGCTGGAGCTCTGGGAAGCCCGAAACAAGCTCTTCATGCACCTCTCGGGAGGACAGGCAAAGAGGCTGGAGGTAGCCAAAGTGTTCGTTCAACGTCCGAAATTCGCCATAATGGACGAGCCCACGAGCCAAGTGGACTTGCGGGGTAAACGTCAAATCTGGGAGCAAATCCTTAAACTGCGCGAAGAAGGCTCAACCATCCTCGTCGCCACGAACGAGGTTCGAGAAGCCGAATATCTAGCCGACCGCGTCACGGTGCTTGATTTGGGCAGCAAAGTCGTGTGCGATACTGTTAGACAGCTTAAGGATAGTATCACCGGGGGCGACATAGTTGAGCTTGAGATCGAAACCCCAGACGCTCAAACGTTAGAGCAGGCTCTGTGCAAGATAGAGGGAACTGTCAAGGTCGTCAACTCAGGCAACAATCACTTCAAAGCCTACGTGTCAAGAGCAGAGTCCTGGGTGCCGAAAATGACAGACGCCTGCTACCGAAGCAAGGCACACCTACTCTCCATAAGAATAACCGAACCCTCTCTGGACGATGTTTTCCTGCACTTCACAGGACGTGCCCTACGAGAGGAGAGCGCATGAGCAACATACTGCGCCTCGTGTGGTTCGACCTGAAGCCAGAGCTTAAGCCGCCAATCTGGATTATCATGGAGTGGGCAGTCTTCCTAGTCCAAGTCGGCGTCTACGGCGCGATAATCACTCAACTCGTCGCAAAACAGGCCATAGGCGACTACAGGCAATTCTACGCCGTGGGCTTGGTCATCATGATAACATTCGAGATGGGTTCCCACACAGGGCGTCACTTTGTCGAGCACGCCCACGAAGGGAGATTGCCTTACCTGCTCAGCCTGCCGGTCTCGCGCGCGCAGCTGTTTCTGACCATTACTCTTCAAGGCGGAGTAGAACTTGCCCTCATGTTAGCCGTGCCCCTCTCCGTGACCCTGCTGCTTATAGGAAACCTCACTCTGGTCTCGGTGGCGGCCAGCGTGCTCACGCTGTTCTGGCTCGGCTTCGGGATAGCAGGCTTAATGTTGGGCTTATCCTTCATAGCCTTCAAATCCTCAGACCTCTACACCGCAATCGTCACAGGCTTGAGCACGATAATGATTCGATTCAGCACAGTGCTGTACCCCTTCATCTTCCTGCCTGCGCAATACGCCACAGCCGCAGCTTTCAGCCCGTTAACCTACGGATCAGACCTAGTCCGCTTCCTTCTAGGATTCGACCCCGGCATTCTCATGGACCCCTACATCGCCGTCGCGGTGCTAACAGCCCTGTCAGTCAGCACTCTGGGCCTGGGGATGGTACTTATCCAAAGACTCGTGGAGGGTGTGAAGAGCGCATGAGCGAGCTCCGCGTCATCCTAGCCCTCACACGCAACGATTTCTCCTACTTCTTCAGGACAAAATGGCTAATGGCCGTCCTCCTCAGCCTCCATCTCTCAGACATGCTCGTCGTCGCCCTAGTCTACAAGCGAATGATGACCATCGACTACTTCTCCTACTTTGTCCCCGCAGTCATAATCATGGGACTGTTCGCAGCCTCCATGGACACGGGCAGAAGGATTTGGCTGGCTCTACGCGAAGGCGTGATACAATACGAACTGTCCCTTCCAGTCAGCACCCAAGGGCTTGTGATGGCCTACCTGCTGGCCGGAGGCGCCTCAGCCCTCGTCTACGCAAGTTCGCTGATGGCAATTGCGCTAATCGTCCTACCCGCCCAAGCAGTATGGAGTGCCCTCATGCTGCTTCCTTTCCTCTTCATCCTCGCCATGGGACTTGCAGGCATCGCAGCCACGCTTGCGGCAGTCGCCTCGACTCACGGAGAGTTCTTCTTCGCCTTCCAGAACATCGTCCAAGTCGCGCTCCTGACCCTAAGTACCGTCTACTATCCCATAGATTTCATACAAAACTACCTGCCCGCACCCCTCGTATCCGTCGTCGCCGCCAACCCTCTTAGCCTCGCGGCAGAAGCCCTCCGCCAATACACTTTCGCAGGAGTCCCCGTCGAACCAGCATACCTAGGCAGAATCCTACTCACCAGCGCACCGTTCGCCATAGTAGGCGCCTTCGCCTATCTGGCAACGCTACGTAAACTCCAGACCGAAGGAAAACTGTAGAGCCAAAGTTATGGATATGAAAGCGGGGTTGGGCGTAGTATGCTTGTCACATGTTTTCTCTTATCATCTTTGCCAGTCGTTTGATGCCTTCCTCTATCTGTTCTTCTGAGGAGTATGAGAAGTTGACTCTCATCGTGTTCTGTCCTTTGCCGTCGCAGTGGAAAGCCGAGCCCACGACGTAAGCTACTTTATTCTCGATGGCTTTCTTGAAAAGCTCGTTGGCGCTCATGCGCTTGGGCAGCTTAACCCACAGGAATAGTCCACCCTGCGGCTTGGACCATTCTACACCTTTTGGCATGTATCTCTTCAGAGCTTCCAGCATGGCCTTGAGCTTTTTGCCATACAACTGGCGGATGTTTTCAACCTGTCTAGTCAACAACCCGCGCCGTAAATACTCTGCGACTATGAGCTGGGTGAAGGTGGGACAGCAGAGGTCCATGCTTTGTTTAGCTACCACCATACGGTCCATCCACTCAACTGGTGCCATTATCCACGCCAGTCTCAGGCCGGGGCAGAGGAGTTTTGAGAATGTACCCAGCACGATGATTTGATCTTGGTTGTCCATGCCGTAGATGGCTGGGGCTGGCTCGCCGGTGTAGCGTAGGTCTCGGTATGGGCTGTCTTCCACCACGGGAACCTCGTACTGGTATGCCAGTTCGAGCAGCCGCTTTCGCCTTTCTAGGGACATGGTTGCTCCCGAGGGGTTTTGGAAGTCTGGGACTACGTAGATGAACTTCGGCTTCTTGTTCTTGCCTGCCAGCTTCTTTAGCACCTTCTCCAGCAGGTCCATTTTCATTCCTTGATCATCTTGCGGGACACCTATCATTCTGGCTCTGTAGGCTGTGAAGGCTTGGAGACCACCGATGTACGATGGCAGTTCCACTATGACAGTGTCTTTTGGGTCGAGGAATACTCTGGAGACTATGTCTAGGCCTTGCTGTGAACCCGCGGTTATGAGGATGTTTTCGGGATTTATCTCTGGCTTTTCGCGGCTCAGCCATTTAGCGACCTCCACCCGGAGAAGGTTTTCGCCTTCTGTTGGTCCATATTGCAGGGCTATGGCTCCCTTTTCCCGCAGTATCTGGCATGCGATTTCTTCCAAGTCTTTGACAGGAAAAGTCTCTGGACCGGGAAGCCCACCGGCGAGGGAGATCATGCCGGGTTGCCTTGTGACTTTAAGAAGCTCCCTTATTTCAGAGCGTTTCATGTTCAGGGCGTTCTTGGAGTAGAAAGCGGTCAAGTCTTTGAGCATGTTGGGCGCCTCTTTTTTGTGCGCACGCATTAAGGGCAACAAACAGTGATAGGGATATAAGACTTATGTTCTACAAAACGGGGAAAAGCTCAGAGCATCAGACTTGGGATTTGTGCTTAGAAGCCGGGGATGGGAGTTGAACCCACATTGAGCAGCTCTGCAGGCTGCCGCCTGAACCGTTCGGCCACCCCGGCAAATAAAGAGAACCCTAGCGAATGCTAATAAACTTAACCGCTTGAAAACCCGCATGCGTGAGTTCTACTTGAGATGTTCTTTATAGAATTGTTGTGCCTTTTCCACCGCTCTCTCGGGAATCTTAGTGATCATCTTGTAATCCATGTCAGGAGCCATGGCTGCACACTTGCCGAAGTACTGATTTACCTTTGCCACGTCGCCCTTCCAAAGAGCCAATCCGCCGGCAACGTGATACCACATCCTAGCCTGCTGGCTATCTCCCTTTTTCTCGAAGTCCGAAGCCTTCTTCGCAGCGTCGTCTAGGCTTGTCCCGATCTTGCGCGGGTCGTAGAACATGGTATGCCACAAAGCTTCGCAGACTTCCTTGTCGCCGTCGCAGGTCCTCTCCAAATCAGTCAATGCAACTTTCTCTTGACGCGTCTTTTCCACCGTCTCTTTCTTCTCTCCTCTGAAACGCAACTTTACCACACGAATTCCTCCGTATATAGTCACAACTATTACAATCTAAACTCTACTGAAAGAAATTTAAGCGTTTGCTTGTTCCTTGGGGGGCAGGTTTTGTGTAGGGAAAAGAATATTTTCACTTCTCTCTCACGCTTAAAAAGGCCAGCGTGGCTAAAAGCATAAGGGAAGGAGGAAGCATGATGAAGCCTTTAAGCTTCGTTCATTTGGCTGACATCCACTTGGGCTACACGCAGTATAACCTCGAAGTGAGACGAGAAGACTTCAACAGAGTCTTCCAAGAAGTAGTCGACAAGACCGTGAAGCTAAAGCCAGACTTCATGATAATCGCTGGAGACATCTTTCACCATGCGAGACCGAGCAACGTCACGTTAGAGGCTGCAATTGAAAACTTCGGGCGCCTCAGAGAAGTGGGCATTCCAGTCTTGTGTGTCGATGGTTCTCATGACGCCGCGCCGAACATGATAACTGGCACGATTCTCAACCCACTGGACGCGGCTGGCTTGCTGTACTATTTGCCCCGCCACGAGGGTGCTTGCTGGCGCAACGAAAAATGCTGCATCTACGGAGTCCCGAACTATCGGACCAGGCGGAAAACCGAGGAGCAGCTTCCCCTGTTCTACGGGCAAAACCAGCCCGCACCCGACCTTGAACTGTTCAACATATTTGTTTTTCACATGGCGCTCGACTTGCCAAGCATCACCCCTCCTCACATAGAGGCAGAGGCATCTCCCGAGCTGTTGCCCGACGGGTTCAACTACTACGCAGGCGGCCATGTCCACACGCCTTCCAGAATGCGATTCAAAAGCGGAGTCCTCGCTTACAGCGGGGCCACAGAGTCTGTCTACTACGATGATGCGCGGCTCGGAAAGGGCTTCTACTACGTGCAGGTGAACGCGAAGGGCGAGGCTGAGCTTCAAAGCGTCAAGCTGGAGAGCCCAAGGCGCTTCGTCATACTTGAAACCGAAGACTACAGTGGCATGACACCGGCCAAGATCAGCGAGGCAGCAGCTCGTCGAGTCAGGGAAAACGATGAGGAAGGCGTGATAATCGTTCCTGTTCTGAAGGGAAATCTGCCTGCCGAGGCGAACCGTAGCGAAATAGACATAGCGCAGATAAGAAACGCTGCGGAGAAAGCCCTCCTAGTGCACCCCGTGATTCGGTTAAAAGAGACAGAAGTACCAGAGGAAGTCGTACGCTCCATATTCGAAGGCGAGCATAAGGACTTGAAGACCAAGGCTTTCGAGTATTTTCTGCAGATTTTCTCGGAACGCTACTCTCGGGGTGAGGCTGAGAGAATCGCGCGTCTATCCTTGAGCATCATGGAGCCGTTGACTCGGAAGGACGAGAGCAGGGTGAAGGATGAGTTGGAGGCTTATCTGAATGCGTATTAAAACTGTCACGCTGGAGAACATACGCTCCCACGCCAACTCCCGTATAGAGTTTGAGAGCGGCTTCAACTGCCTAGTAGGCGGCTTGGGAACGGGCAAGTCCAGCATACTCTACGCCGTCGACTTCGCCCTCTTCGGCGACCCCTTGACCCGAAGCTACAACTACCTCCTACGCGAAGGCGAAAATGCAGGAAAGGTAACCGTGGAGTTCTCGTTGAACGGCAAAACCTACCGCGTCGAGAGGGGACTTAAAAAACGTGGAAAGGGAATCAGCCAAGACGCGGAAAGCCTCAACTTTTACGAAGAGGACAAACTCCTCGCAAGCATGAGGAACGAAGCCGTCGAAGAACAGTTCAAGGCCATAACAGGACTTGACAAGGAGATTTTCCGCGAGGTCGTGTGGGTCAGGCAGGAGCACCTTAAGGAGCTGTTGGATGTGGCCCCCCGGCAACGGCAGACACGATTGGACCAACTGTTCGGACTGAACGACTACGAGGTAGCATGGAATAATCTGCGAGAGGTTGAGAAAGAATATGACGTGGAGAAGAAGGTTTACGAGAAGGACTACGACGTGGTGGGCATCGAGAAGCTTGAAGCCGACTACCACGAGGCTGTAAAGGAGTTTTCAACTGCCGAGAACGAAATCGCAGAACACAGAGGGAGACTGCAAGAAGCAGAAGGAACGCTGCAAACAGCCTCCGCACGCCTTGACGGCCTCGAGGAATTGAGAAAGCAGACCGAGAAACTGCTGAAAAAAGAGGCGGAGGTGCAGACAAACATCACAAACACCGAAGACAACTGTGCAAGGCTTGCAGGCGACATACAGAGGAAGGAAAAAGTGGTCAAAGAATTTGAAAAACGATTTGCCGCTCTCGAAACGCAGGTTGAGGCTCAAAGAAGCGAGCTGCAGAAGATCGACTTCGACCCAAATTCGACAGTTGAAGAGCTGAGGCGGCGGCTTGATTCATTCGACGAGCAGATGACGAGCAAAAAAGCCGAGCAAGAAGCTACGAGAAATGAGAACCAAACCTCAAAACAACGGATGTCCGACCTTAATGCCGAGAGCAGATGCCCGCTCTGTCTCCAGCCTCTGACAGACGACTACAAGGCGCATATGCTGAAGCACATCGAAGAGGAGAGCGTGGATAGGGAGAAGAGGCTTAATGAACTGCAGAAAAACGTCAAAGAACTGGAGACGCTGAGAAGCACCGCAAGCAGAGCATTCTCAAATTTGCAAAGCTATCTTCCACAGATACAAGCCTTGAAAGAGAGAATCGCAGAAGAGAAGGAGTCGAAAGACGGGCTGGAGAAAGAGTTCCAAACGCAGCAGTCTCAAGAGAAATCACTCCGGGCGCAACTGGAGTCAGTTCGCAGAGAGATCGCGAAATTCGATATTGCGGAACTGGAAGATGTGCGGAAACTCCACGAAACCTCGTTAGACCAGTACCACGCGTCCAAAGCGAAGCTGGAGTCGAGCGAAAGCCGCAAAAAAGAAGTCTCCCTTCGTGTTGAAGACTTTCGTGAGCGTCTTGAGCGTGCCCAGCAGAAGATGGATAGGGTAAAGAAGATAGAGGGGCTTCTGGAGACAGTTAGCGGAATACGCGACGCATACAGGGGCATACAGCCCAAGCTGCGCACCGAGTTCGTAAAAATCCTTGAACGAGTGATCCAGCAGGTTTTAGACAGCCTCGTGGGAGAGGAAGGCAGTGCATTGTTCGCTAGCATAGACGAGACCTACACTCCCTCAATCAAGAGCCAGGAGGGCTACAAGCGGGAGGTTTCACACATCTCGGGCGGAGAACGTACTCTCCTAGCCTTTGCATACAGATTCGCCTTAGGGCAGCTTATTATGCAGGCGCGGACAGGGCATGGTCTGCAGATGCTTCTGCTGGACGAGCCCACAGAGAGTCTAGGCAGAGAAGACCACTCAGTCGACCGCTTAGCCGAAGCAATCGCGCGCCTCAAGGCTATAGAACAAATAATAGCAGTGACTCACAACGAAGCCTTCGCAGAGAAGGCGGAACACGTGATCAGGCTGGAAAAAGAGGCTACCGTCAGCAAAGTGTTCGCAGAGAAGTAGGTACGGCGTTAACGCATGAGTGGCAAGAGCAGAAGATTCGCATTGCTCGAAGGCATCGCTGCTGGCGCACTTTTCGGAACAGCCGCCATTTTCATCCGTTTAGTCGACGTCAACGTCTTTTCCATAGCTCTCTGGCGACTCATAATAGCATCTGCGACATTGGCAATCATAATTCTGGTGCTCGGAAGAAAGCTAAACGTCCACATGCTTAGAAGTAACCTGAAGCACTTCTTGGTGCTTGGAGTCCTTCTGGGCACTCACTTCATCCTTTTCGTCTCTTCTGTGAAAGACACTACAATCTTGAACGCAACCGTGCTCGTGAACACCACCCCGATATTCTCCATGCTCATCTCCACGTTCCTCTACCGAGCAAAACCGTCGAAACTAGCCCTGTGCGGCATAGCCGTATCATTCATCGGTGCTGGACTAATAGCCTACGGAGACACTGGACAGGACAAGAGGGCTAACTTGATTGGCGACTTGGAGGCTACTTTGGCGGCGGTTGTCGAGGGCTTCTACCTCAACTATGGAGGAAAAAGACGCAGTCAACTGTCCCCGATGCCAACAATGCTCCTCACATACTTGGCGGCGGCTTTGACAGTTGGTACAACTGCCGTCTTTGCAAGAGCAACGTTCGAAGTGGCAGGCAGCATCGAGACGCTTTTACCTCTAATCGGACTCGGCATCCTTCCAACAGCCGCAGCACACACCCTGTACTTCTCCTCACTATCCAACCTGAAGTCTTTCGAGACCGCAACGATGGCACTCCTCGAACCCATAGGAGCGACGCTTCTGGGCATAGCAGTGTTTGCAGAACTTCCTGCACCCGTCTTCATCGTGGGCGCTGCATTTGTGTTGACGGGTATCTTCTCGATAGCCAAGGGAAAATAGCTGGGTCCACTACTCTTCCTCAACAATCAGCTTCTTCTCTTTGATGACGAAGGAGCTTTCTTTCCCAGCTATCACTCGAAAGTCTTCCAGCTCCGCCTTGTGTAGAAACTTCCTGAGAAGAGTCCGCAGATACGACCGGGAGAAAGGCTTCCCTTCTCCTTGGCTTAGCGTTATCTCACTGCCACTCATGTCGACCTCCACTCCTTCCAGCTTGTCTCTAAGAAAGTCAGCTAGCTCCTTAACAGTGTCACCGTCAGCGCCTTTGCGTAGCTCCGAGATTTGAATTGGAATCTTCGACATTCTTCTTTCCCTCCTCCTAAATTCTCACCATAATAACCCTGAGTTGGTCACAAGCGTCTTCGCAAGAATCTGCAGCGGTTTCTATGGCTTCGAAAAGCTGACCCGCCAAAACAGCCAATCCCGCCTTCATGCCTGCCTCCTTAGCCAGCAGCTTTCGAGCTTTTTCGTGCAAGTCATCAACTTTCTCCTCCTGCCTCTCAACTTCGTCAGCTGCCTTCAATGCGTCGTCAGGGCTGTCAACCATCTTATCGATGCTCTTTCGAAGCGAGAAGGCACATTCCGTCAGTCCTCCAACCATTTCCACAAACGCCTCCTTCAGACTCTGAGGAATATCCTCCATCGGAATCACGTTGAGGAGTCTAGTGGCTTCTCTGCACCAGTCTGCCACCATGTCCACCCGCTTCATCAGGTGCATCAGATCCTCCCTATCCACAGGAGGCAGCTCTCCCTTGGAAAGCTCGTCCATGAAGCTCCTCCTCACGATGTCCGCCTCTTTCTCAGCCTTCGCTATGCTCTCTATAAGGGATCTTGTCTCTTCAGACTTACCTGATACTGCTGCTTTCACCGCGCCCTCCAAGTCGCCTACGATCGACATGGTTGTCGCGAGGTGGCGTCTCATGGTCTCGAGTGCGCGTGTTTCTCGCCTTTTTTGAAACCAGTCTAACAATTCGCTCATCAGCAAGCAACCTTGGGTCTTTGGGTGCTTGGAATATTTGAGGCGTCTTCTTATTAACAGTTTTTTCTTAACACGCGTTTTTGGAGAATCTTGTCAGTTCGCCCGTCAAGAGTCTGTCACTGCATTGCTCGCATAACTCTTGTTCATCATCCAAGAGGGTAGAGGGGATTGTTTGAACTTAAGGGTTTTGTGCTCCGAACTCCAGCCTCTCCACGCCTTTGCCTTTCGAGGAACGCCCGAGAATCCTTATGGCGCCGATCTCTCCGGTGGTTTTGACGTGTGTACCCCCGCAGGCACACGCATGCACGCCTTCAACTTCAACAATCCTCACTTGCGAAACACTGGATGGTAGTGTCTTCAGGCTTTCGTGAAACTTCTGCACGGTTTTTTCGGCTTCCCCACGGCTCATAATCCTTGTCTCGACAGGTCTGTTCTCCTTGACTATGATATTCGCCGCTTCTTCGATTTGCTGAAACACGGGGCGCAGCGAGCTCTCCAGAGACAGATCCAGGCGCACCTTGTCCACATCAAGCCCAGAGCCTACAATCTCCACCGGGCTTCTGACCACAAGTCTGACGGCTTCAGCCATTATGTGGGCTGCCGTATGGTTTCTCATCAAAGAGTAACGGTGGTTCCAGTCTATTACTCCCCTTACTTGGTCACCTTGGCCTATTTTGCCCTCAACCTTGCCTACGAGATGCAAGACGTTTCCCTTGTTCCACTGGACCTCCACCACCTCAGTTCTGCCATTGTCTCCCTCCATCACGCCCTTGTCTGAAGGCTGCCCTCCGCCTGTGGGGTAGAAAGCTGTTCTGTCGAGAATTATGCCCACTCGTCCGTTATCCTCACTCACCTGAATAACCTCGGCTTCGAACTCTCGCAGGTAAGCATCGTCGTAGTAGAGAAGTCGCGTTGCCTGAACAGCCATGCTAACCACCGCATTTGCCATGCTCTCTGAAGAGTAAAATATCATCCAACTTATAACAGATTACTTGCGAGGATGAGATTTCGGACCTGTTTGAAACCTGTTTTCAACAGGGGGAAGCGTCGGGGTAATCGAGAAGAAGCCAGCGTCTCAACAGTTTTATCCTGATAGCACCCGAGTTATGTTAGCGTGGGGAAGACTCTTTGGACTTCGCGTTGATTGCAGACTGCTATGAGAAGATTGATGCCACCACAAAGAGGCTTGAGATGACAGGCTACTTGGTCGAGCTTCTTAGACTCACGCCCAGGGACGTTATAGACAAGGTTGTTTACCTGACTCAAGGCAAATTGCACCCCGACTTCGTCGACGTTCAAACAGGTATCGCTGAAAAACTGGCGATCCAGACGGTTGCAAAGGCTACAGGCAAAAGCGAGAAAGAAATAGAAGAGGGCTTGGCGAAGACAGGCGACATAGGGGAGACCGCACAGAAACTCCTTGAGAACAAAACGCAGGTAACACTGCTTCGAGGCGCGTCACTGACGGTGGAGAACGTGTACGACACTCTGGACAAGATGGCGAGAGCGTCGGGGGTTGGCTCCATGGACAAGAAACTGAGCCTTCTAGCGGGGCTCTTGACACGCGCAACACCAACAGAAGCCAAATACATTACGAGAATCGTCACAGGCAGCCTGCGCGTAGGAATCGCCGACATGACAGTCCTAGACGCGCTAGCCATAGCCTACGGAGGCGGAAAAGAGGCAAGAGACTCCCTCGAAAGGGCCTACAACATTTCGTCAGACCTTGGAAAAGTGGCTAGAACGGTCGCAGGAAAAGGGCTACGGGGCATTGAGACGTTTGAAGTCGCGCTTGGGAACCCTATACGCCCCATGCTTGCCGAGCGACTGGGTTCGCCTGAAGAAATCTTAGAGAAACTCGGTGGAAAATGCGTTGTAGAGTTCAAGTACGACGGAGAACGTGTCCAGGCCCACAAACAAGGTGACGATGTTGCTCTTTTTTCTCGCCGTTTGGAGAACATCACCGACCAGTATCCCGACGCCGAGGAACTCTTCAAAAGACAGGTCAGGGTGAAGCATGCCATCATTGAGGCTGAATGCGTAGCCATAGACCTCGAATCGGGGGAGATGAAGCCTTTTCAGGAGCTCATGCATCGCAGACGAAAATACGGCGTCAAAGAGGCTATGGAAGAATATCCCGTCTCACTTTTCTTGTTCGACATGCTCTACGCCGAAGGAAAAGACTACACGTTAGAACCCTATCTTACGAGGCGCAGGAAACTCGAGCAGCTAGTTCTTGAAAGCGAGCGCGTGAAATTCGCCGAATCCCTCATAGTAGACAATGTAGACGAACTGGAGCGGTTTTTCGAAAAAGCCGTGGAAAACGGCTGCGAAGGACTCATGTGCAAGTCCATAGCCCCCGAGTCACTCTATCAAGCCGGGGCGAGGGGATGGCTGTGGATAAAGTTCAAGCGGGAATACAAGAGCGAGATGACGGACACCGTGGACTTGGTCGTGGTAGGAGCTTTTCACGGAAGAGGAAAACGCGCAGGAACCTACGGTGCCCTCCTCCTAGCTTCCTACAATCCTGAAAAAGACATCTTCGAGACAGTGACTAAGTGCGGAACCGGCTTCACCGACGAAGACCTAGAAAAGCTGCCCCAGATGATGAAGAAACACAGGCTATCCCACAAACACGCCCGAGTGCAATCTATGCTTGAAGCGGACGTTTGGTTCGAGCCCATAGTTGTACTTGAGGTTCTGGGTGCGGAAATGACATTAAGCCCGATTCACACATGCGCCAAGGACACGGTTCGAAAGGGAAGCGGGCTGGCCATAAGGTTTCCTCGGTTCACTGGTAATTACAGGCTTAACAAGACCGCAGAAGACGCCACCACAGACAAGGAGATAGTGGGGATGTATCGGAACCAGCTGAAGAAGATGAGTGAAACCTAGGTTTGTTGGGACACAGCGAGAAGTTAAAGAAGCCCGAATCTCATATGAAATCTCAGGGCGTTGGACTTCCTAAGCCGTGGCGTCAATGAAGAGAGCACAAAGAACAACGAGAAAGAGTCTGGACCGAAAGCTGCTGTACGCTGTCATACTAGTCACTATAGTCCTCGCGGCATTGTTAGCCTTCTGCTATTTGTATCTGCAGTCGCTGGGGGAAGAATGGACGGCGACTTTAGTAGATCAGCTCGCAGTCGAAGCCAGCCTATTCAACCCTGAGTTCAAAGACACAAGCACTCAACTGCTCACCTCCTCGGGTTTCGAGGTAGCATACTACTCTGGAGAGGACGTAACCATACACTTCTACGAAGAGCTTCCATCCAAGGGAAAAAAAATACTGCTCGTGAGAGCTCATTCCGCGGTGAGATCGAACACCACGAACGTTGACTTGTTCACGTCGGAGATCTACGAGGAGAGTTTGGCATATGGGGCTTACGCTGACTTGGTGGTGAACAAACACATTAGCAGGGCTTCTTTCAACATTCCGCCTTACAGGAAGTATTTTGCCATCGGGCCTTCCTTCGTGTCCAGTGTCGTGAGGGGAAGTTTCGCCGACGGTCTCATCGTCCTTATGGGTTGCAACAGTCTGAACCAGACCTCCATGGCTGAAGCGCTGATCGGTAGAGGCGCGGAGGTTGTTGTTGGCTGGACTGGAAACGTCACTGTTAACGACACTGACCACAATGTACTGAAATTGCTGGAGCTCCTGCTTGACAAATCCTACACAGTCCAAGGCGCGGTGGTTGAGGTGAATCAAAACTATCCGCTTAACGGGACAAAACTGAACTACTATCCCGAAGAGGCGGGAAGCCACGTAATTCCCACCAGAAAGGATGTAGCATCGCTAACGCTGTCACAGAAGGTGTTTCCCCTTTTCGCTTTTGCCTATGCCGTCTGCTGGAGAGGAACAGAATTCATGGGGGTTGCTGCTGAATACGCGCGCGCAAAGGCGACGGCTTTATCCCTTGTTCCGAGTCTCTACAGTTCCTCTTGGCTGCGGCCTCGCGAAGGTTACTGAGGCGGGTTTGGCTTTCAGTTGTGGGGGTTGTTGTGGCTTTTTGAGGTCTTCACAGTATTTTGAGACGGTGAGGTAGAGACGGTCGCGGAGATCTATCCCTATTGGCTTGAGTTCTTTGAGCTGTCTCACTTTGGCTGCTAGGGTGCTGTCTTCTAGGGTATCCGTTATCCATTTTTCGAAGTCGCCGCGGTAGAGGTGGAATTCTATGGACTTTACGTTTATTCCGAGTAGTTTCTTGGCGAATTCCTCCAGTGATGCTGCACTTTCTCCCGTGTAGTTTCCTATTGAGGAGAAGAAGTAGAAGGCTTGTTCTCTAGGGAGGTTTCTGAGGGTTTTTGCTGGTTTAGGTTCACTCAACACGTTTTTCTCCGTTTCAGTTTTTTGTCGTTGTATTATTGGTGTTTTTTGAGATTTAAGACTTCGGTTTGTCGCAGGTTGCTGCACTCTTAATTCCTGCTTCTTGCTGGCGGGTCATATGTGCAGTGTGCGTATGCATTCCCCCCGCTTACACTAGATCTTCTTCTGTGAGGTCCAAGTAATCTGCGATTGGGCTTCAGGTGTGGCTACCCTGTGGTGTTTGTGTTGGTAGGGTTGGTTTTTTGTCTTAGTTTGATGGCCTCTTCAGTGTATATTTTCAGTTGGCGGTCGTGGATCTTCCTCTCTGGCAAGGTTTCGGGAGCGTAGAAGAGTGGGATTACTGCGATGAAGAGGAAGAAGGCTGCCAAAGAGAAAGTGTTGGTCTGAAGCACTGATGCAAAGTAAGGAGTCGAAAGCAGGTAAACTATCTGGGTCAGGAAAAAGGGGGCCTCACCTAAGGCATAGTATTTCTCCGTTCCACGTGCTGAAAGTTCTCCCCAGATTACTATCGTAAACATCACCCACAATAACCCTATCGCAAAGCCGTCTACGACGAAGTAGAGAAGCCACGAGATTGACTGTTGCGAAGCTATTCCTAAAACTGCGTATGCGATGCCCAAGGAAACAAACCCGGAGATTATGACTCTTCTTCGCCCGGTTCGGTCGGCGAGTATACCTCCGACTAATGCAGAGAACCCTGCGATGATAGGTTCGATTACGTTCATCGCAAAATCGAATTCTCCCTGGTACTGGGACACAGTCAGCCCTTCGAAGCCATCTACCATCGAAAACATAAGCCAGGCTATGAAATACAAAACAAAGGCTTTGTTGGTGAACAAATCACGAAAAGCAATTCCTTTCTCAGAGTGCGCCTGAGACTCTGTTTTCGCTGGGAGTGCCAGAAGAGTTGGTATGCTCCAGCAGCGCCACAAGGCGAAAAACAATGCACTCGAAAGTAAGTCCAGCTTTGACGTAGCTATTATCACAATCGGCGCGGTGACCGTGACCATGAAGAAAGTGAGTCCACCGATTGTCCCGCGGTTTTCAACGGGCATTGACTCTACAAAACGTCTTAGGAGCAGAGGCATACCTAAGCCTAGCGAACCACCCAGAACTGCTATCATGGCGAGTGTCCCCCCGAACGAGTTCCCGACTTGCACAGCTGGTAGAAGCGAAGCTGCAGTTCCAAAGAGCAGCCAACCATAGAGGACACGGGTCTGCCTGACTTTTGACAATAAAACTGAACCAGCTAGGGCTGAGAGTATTATGGAAAGAGGAAAAGCAACTCCTAGGAAGAGGCCAAGGCTGTTCTCGTAGGCGTTTGCGAGTTTGGTCACTATCAACTGACCGAGAAAATACCATGAAAACGAGTTGAGCAAAAGAAGCAGTACTGCAAGATGCCCCTTGGTGAAAGCAATGTTTTCTCGTAGTCGATGCGGCATTCTAGCCACTGACACCGTGTATTCTCAAGCCTACGTTGGATTAGAGGCCCAAATTAAGGTTAAGAATTGGGAATAAGTATCATAGGTTCTGATTCGTGAAGTGTTCACGTGTAGAACAAAACGCTTAAATAAAGTGTGCTACACAAATACAGGTTGGGATGAAAGATGGCGAGAAAGAAGAAGGTTCACTTCCCAACCAGAAACCTGTTCGGTTGGGGCACAACTTAGTCCGAGAATTGTTTTCTCCACTCTCTCGGACTGATTTGGAACGTAGCTGCCAGTAATTCTAATTCTTTGTTTTTGAAGCTTTTAGCATAACTACTTGCTTCTCTGCTCATCTCACCGATAAGCTTAGCCACCCTTTCAATGCTCTTGGAATCATCTGAGAGTCTCGATATAGTCCGCAAGTCTCCTTCAGATAGTTTTCCTTTGGTGGTAAGCGTAATAAGCTTAGGTCGCGTTGAAGAGTCTTGAAGCGCATAGACAACTGGCAGAGGCAGTGATTCTGTTTTTATTCTGTGCTTTAGAACATCCAGTTCTAGCATGTCTATCACCTCATTCCTTAATATCCCCATCATGCCGACTAGCCTTCCATACTTACCCAGTCTCTCCACACGTATCGCTGTTCCTCCACCGAGAATTCCGCCTATGCGTGCACATGCTTCGATTTCCGAGGCGCGCATCCGAATCTTCTTCAGGCAATCTCTAGGGGTTACGTCTATTAGGCCTCGGTGCTGAATCTCAAACGCCTCTCCTTCACTCTGCTCGAACCATATTTCCTCAACTGTTTCAAGGATCCTGACAATCGTAGCAACAGGCGTTTCGGACTTCAATGTTTCTCGTAGCAGTGTGAAGCCCTTGAACAGGAGGACATCGCTCAAAATCAACGCAAGATCCTTGCCGAATTTCCCCAGAACAGTAGGACGTCCATTTTTAGTCCTTGACTGATCAATTATGTCGTCATGTATGCCAATTGCCCACGCAAGCAGCGTCAAAGCCGCCCCAGTGGAGACGGTGTTTTTCTGTTTTCCCCCTACGGCTTTGCAGCTGAATGAGAGTAGTGCTGGTCTGAAGTAGTCTGGCTTGTACTTGAGCATCGCATACTCAATGGCTTCCTGGAGTTCTTGGTTACACGATTTGTCCTTAAGCATGGCTTTCTGTGCTAGTCTCCACCCAGCCGATCCTTCTTTCTTACATAGTTCCCTAGCCTTCGCGAAAAGCTCCTCTCCGGTCACCCCGGGCATCGCGCTATCTTCTTGCATAGTTCGCCCACTTGACCCTTAGAGTAGTCTATGTTGATCCGTTGCCTCTTAAAACAATCACGCTAAGCGACTGCACTAGTGGCTTGCTTTTCCACTTGGTTCTGCAGGGCTTCGTTGTAGGCATCTATGAGCTGTATGCCCTTGGACGTTATCTCGTAGACCTTCCTGACGCGTCCGCCCTGGGCTTCCCTTCGGCTTCTCAGAAATCCCTTCTTCTCTAGGCCGTTGAGCAGTGGATAGAGCGCGCCGTGGCGTAGGGTCACTCCATATTCTTCTTCTGCGTGTTTTATGATCCGGTAGCCCCACATCGGCTCCCCACGCACTAATCTTAAGACCATGACATCAAGAAAGTTTCTGAACACGCGTTGAACAATTTCCTCTTTGAAGCTTTCTGACACGTATGTTATCTTCCGAGCATCTCTTATTTCAGCGTTTTCATGGTCCTTGTTTATAGGGATTATTCAATATCTGGAATAATGAGGGCGGCGTGATATGCCTGTTTATGACTTGTGGTCGCATCAACCCTTATATGGCTGTTTAATGTATAATAAGTCTTGAGATATGTCTCAAAAGAGACATATTGTATACACGGTGAACAGCTCAACTGTTCAACGCACGTACAGAGGAAGAAAAATGGGACAAGAAACAAGAGAAGTCCAGAACAAACTCATGAAGGGGCTCCTAGATCTAGTCATACTCCAGTTCCTGAACTCCAAGCCCATGCACGGATACCAAATAATCTCTAGCATACGCAAAAACTTCGGCGTCTACTTCGGTCCCAGCACGATATACCCACTCCTCAGCAGTTTGGAAGGAAAGGGCTACATCAAGAGCCAATGGGACCTGAACAACGAAAGACCGAGAAAAGTCTACGAGTTAACCAACGAGGGACAAAGCCTCTTGAACTTCACCGAAAACTCGCTCAACCACATCTGCCGCAAGATCAGCAACATTGGAATAAGCAAAAACCTGCTGAACGGGGTAAACGGCATCTTGCAGAGACCCCTGTGTGCTGCAGTGAAAGTTCCCGCCGCCGAGAAATAAGCCACCCCTGCGCCTCTAAGCCTCGAGCCCCTTCCCTCGTCTTGCTACTGACAATAATCATTCGGGCCTCTTACTCAAAAGGCATTGTAAAACATAATAGTCCCGAACAGACAGAAGCATTCCATTCTACCAGAACGCCTATAATCTGCAAATTCGGACACATCATGCGATTTATGCGTGCATGCAACACAAACAGATGAACTACTACAAAATGGTGCGCAATGCCATGCAAGCCCACAATCCGATGCTTGAAGTAGTCGGTCAATCGTAGTCGCTGCACTACGTTCTACTTCTAGCACGCTTCAAAGGTTGCAGAGTGAAGGTTGATGCGTGCTCTGCCGGAATTGTTCATCCAACTTCTGGCAACTCCCAACAAAGCTCAGGCTTCAAGAACGCGCGCCCACATCTCAGCTTGGGTGTTGAGATAGACTAGGCATTGCTAAAGGTTTATCTGTCAAACACATTCCTTATCTCTAGCTCTTAAAGATTCGCGGCAACTAGCGAAGGTATGTGTCAGTGTCCATCATCCGCATGGTTAACTTAACAAAACGCTATGACGACTTGGTCGCCGTGGACCATCTGAACCTCTGCATCGAAGAAGGAGAAATCTTTGGGCTGCTCGGTCCAAACGGAGCTGGAAAGACAACGACCATACTCATGCTGTCAACCGTGATAAAACCCACGGAAGGAACAGCCTTCCTAGGCGAATACGATGTGAGAAAGAACCCTGATGACGTGCGCAGGCTCATTGGCATTTGCTTCCAAGAACCCAAGCTCCTCTGGGTAAGCACACCATGGAACGTGTTGAACTGGCACGCCAAAGTCTGCGGTTTGACAACACAGGAACGAAAGAAAAGGGTCAAGCAGGTGCTGGAAGACGTAAACATGTGGGACGCGAGACATAAAAGTGTTCACGGACTTTCAGGCGGAATGAAGAAACGCGTGGAGGTGGCCAAGATTTTGATTCAGAGACCTAGAATCGCCTTCGTCGACGAGCCCACAGCCCAGATAGATGTCATCGGCAAACACAAGATCTGGGGCATGATTCGGCAGTTGAGAGACGAGGGCACAACCATAATCCTCGCCACAAACGAGCTTTACGAGGCCGACCTGCTCTCCGACCGAGTGGGTATCATGCACAAGGGAGGGCTGCTGATATGCGACACGCCCAAGAAGCTGAAGGATAGTATTCCCGGCGGAGACATCGTGGAGATTCGTCTTGAAAAAGAGGTGACACAGGCAACGTTGAAGGAGTTGAAGGGCTTTCGGGAAGTTGTAGACGTGGCGGAGACGAACCCGAAGAGCATTAGGATTTACCTGAACAGGGTGGAGGAAGTTGTGCCTCAGATCATGAAGCTTTTCCTGAAGAGTGATGCTCCAATCCTGTCGATCAATATGAGTGAGCCGTCGTTGGACGACGTGTTTGTGCATTACACTGGGTCCACTATTGAAGAGGCGCAGCAAAGGGCTCCTTCGGGGTGAAAAGGGACGAATAAGCTGCTGTTCATTGTTGAACGAGACTTGCGCATGTTCTTGCAATACAAGTTTCTCATAGTCATGCGGACTATTTGGTTTGCGGCTCAAATCAGTTTCTTCGGCTTAATAGTCTCTCGGCTAGTCGTGGTTGATCTTCAAGGCGTGTACTTCCAATACTACGTGGCAGGGATAATAGTGATGATGCTCTACTCCACCTCTGTGTTCATCGGGTACGACATATTTGAAGAAGCGGAGCATGGAGTCTTCGAGTATCTTCTAAGCCTGCCTGTTTCGAGGAGAGAGTTGGTAGTGGGAAGGTCGATTGGGGGAGGAATACGCAGCTTCGTCTTCGTGGGGCCGCTTATCGTGATAGCCTTGGCTATTCTTGGGATAGCAAACCCCATTAGCCTCGCCATTTCACTTCTCGCCCTGTTCTTTTTTGCTTTCGGCGTTTCAGGGATGAGTATCACGATCGCGGTGGCTTTGAAGTCGGGCGACCGCTTCGACATCCTCATGGGAGTCCTGGACGCCCTTATAATCAGGCTAAGCACGGTCATGTACCCCAAGGTTTTCATTCAAGACGCTAGTCCAGTCTACGCAGCCGTCGCCAGCTTCAACCCTGTCTCCTTTGCCTCCGACTTGTTCCGCTGGGGTGCGGGCATCGAGGACTATTTGGCGTTTACTCCGTTGACAGCTATAGCGGGATTAGCTGTTTTCTTCGTCACCTTCACTTTAGTCAGCATAGCCGTATATGAGAAAAGGCTCGAGGGAGGGGGGTGGCAGTAGTGAAGGCGATTCTGCACCTGATTGAACACGATTTCAGAAGTTTCTTCCGCTACAAGTGGTGGCTAGCTGGGCTCATAAGCATGAACCTAGCCGACCTGTTCATTATGGCCGTGGTGTACAACAAAATGGTGAACCCAGACCTTGCCAAGCAGATAGTAAGCTACTTCAGCTTCTTCGCTCCAGGCGTCACAGTAGTAGGACTCTTTGCCTCAGCCTTCATGATTGGGCGGGAAATAAACATGGAAGTGCGCCGCGACATTCACCACTACATGCTCAGCCTCCCGATAACACGGGTAGAGTTCGCAGTAGGCAGACTGCTGGCAGGCGGGCTGAGAGGAATGGTTTACATGTCTCCGCTACTCCTGACAACATTCCTCATCCTACGCTTCCCCTCACTTCCACAACTCATGGTAATCCTGGGCGCCCTCTTCATGCTCGCGACTGGGATTTCTGGATTAAGCATAGCCATCGCAGTCTCCACGAAAAGCTTCGAAAAATTCGCCACTGCAAGAGGCCTAGTTTACTACGTGCTGTTCTTCTGCAGCACCATCTTCTACCCGCTCTCATTGATTCAATCGCTCGGGCAGGAGGGCATAATGCCTCAGCCACTCGTAATGCTGGCTGAGTTCAACCCGCTGAGTAACTGCGCCGACCTCATAAGGTCCTACCTACTGGGCACACCCGAGTTCACGCTAAACATGGTAAGAAACATCGTAGTCTTCTCGGCGATCTTCGCCACCTCAGCCACGTTCGCCTACATGAAGATAATCGAACGAAAATAACACCAAAAGGTGGGCTAAATAAGCCAGTCTCTCGAAAAGCTTTTATCCAAACACGTAGAAACCGTTTTCGCGACGTATTATTGAATGGCTTTAGAAACAAGCAAAAATTTGGGCGGAATCGGAGCTATACTGATTGTCATAGCATTCCTTGGCGCCTTTGGGTCTGGTTTCGCTGGTCTCCTAGGCCTTATCGGTCTGATCCTCCTGCTGATAGGCGCGAAGGGCTTAGCTAACCATTACAGCGACCAAGGCATATTCAACAACGCTCTCTACGCGATTATAATGGTCATCGTTGGCATAGTCGTGGCTGTTGGTGCTGTAGTTGCGATAGCCTTATCAACGTTCTCTGACCTAGGCATCGACGTCAACGATTGGGCGGCTTTTGACCAAAACTGGGCTAGGCTTATGCAAGAAGTCGTCGAACCCAGCACCATTTTCAAACTGATCGCAGGCATAATCGCAGCTTTGGTCATACTCCTCGTCTTCTTCGTCGTCGCAGCCTTCCTCTACAGGAAATCCCTCAACACTTTGGCTGCCAAGACTGGAGTTGGCATGTTCAACACGGCAGGCTTGATATTGCTTATTGGTGCTGTCCTAACGATCATCTTGATAGGCTTAGTGCTCATATGGATTGCCTTCATACTGGTCGCCGTAGCGTTCTTCTCAACCAAAACAACAACTGCAGAAACGCCCCAAGCAACACAGCCACCACCATCATAATCTCTTTCTTTTTTGCCACACCCATCAACGCGTGTATCCAGTTCTCTCCAGTTCTTCAAGAACAGCTTTAAGCATGAGGAATTTAGTGTATCTAAGCCATGACCCAAACCCCCGATGCTGAGTGGCTGGAAGACAAACGAGTTCTGCAAGCGTGCAAAGAGACCGCGAGCCCTAGGAAGATTTTTGCGTCTTGTTTTTATGGTCAAAGGGTTTATGATCGCGCTGACGGGAAATCGGACATAAACGTTCTGCTAGTCGTTTCCGCATACTCTCCGAAGGTCAGTAGTTCTAATAGGCGATTAGACGGCGTCAACCTCTCCATTCTGGCAATAGATAAGCAAGTGTTCGAAACAGACGTCGCGCGAGGAAAATTGGGAGAGCTGTTCGCAGAAATAGTGGCCCTACCCTACTGGCCTTGGAAAAACTCGCGCTACCTGGAAGAGATGGAGGTGAAGATCAAGAAGCGCTTCGTGGTCGAGCTTCTGGAAAACATAGTCCGACAGTACCCCGAAATGTCTGCAGAGCTACTTATCCAACCCGAGTACTTCATGTACGAAGTCATTAGGAGACAAGCTAAGCTGTTCCCACCATCAATCTATGATTTTTCAACCATATTTGGGGGAAGAGTAAGAAAACAGAACATCGATTCAATAATGAATGGATATCTGGAAGCTCTCAAGGAGCTGGAAGCTGAGAAACACGTTGTGCAAGTAGATGGATACGTAAGAATCGACAAAGACTTCATAGAAGCAACGAAACGGAACAGCAAAAGACTCACAAGCATCCTTGTTTCAATCCGAAAAGCACTACTTCCATACATCCAAGGTATCTCAAAAACAGCAACTGCTCTTCTACAGAACCAGAAACTCCTCACGAATCGAGCTTTCAAGAGGACAGAGGAAGAAGTGCTCGCCGAGTTGGAAGAAACAGAGAGACACCTCTTAATGCCTACCCCCCTCGGTCCAGTACCCCTCTCAGACAAAATCACCATTCAAGACTTCGTACGAAAAGCTGTGCCAGGTGGCGAGGCGCTGAAGATAACGGTCGAACAGATGGGAGGCGTCCTGAACAGTGTTTTCCTAATACGCCTCCAGAGAGACCATGAGACGCGGAAAATCGTCGTGAAAAAGTACGAAGATTGGCTGGGGTTCAAGTGGTTTCCTCTGGCCCTCTGGACTTTGGGCACACATTCATTCGCCGTATTGGGCGCTACGAGGCTCGAAAGAGAATACGCAACCAGCCAATTTCTGAGAAAAAACGGCTTCCATGTCCCAAGCATCCTATACGTCAGCCTCAAAGAGCGCCTTATCTTCAAGGAATTTGTTGAAGGAGAAAAAGTAAGCGAGACAGTCAAACGCGTAATCTCGTTCTCCAATAGAGGAGTATCTTCAAGTGACATTGGGATCATTAAATCGGTTGGGATGGAAGTAGCGAAGGTCCACTCGGCGGGGATAGCTCTGGGGGATTGCAAGCCTGAAAACGTCCTCGCTACAAAGAGTGGGCAGATGTGTCTTTTGGACCTTGAACAGGCCACGAGACACGGCAACCAGCCGTGGGATATAGCAGAGTTCCTCTACTACTCAGGTCACTACATCCTCCCCATTCACTCTGACGAGGCAGCAAGAACCATCGCATCTTCCTTCATCGAGGGGTACCTTGAGGCTGGGGGAAAAAGAGAAAACGTGAGGAAAGCCGCGTCTGCAAAGTACACAAAAGTCTTTAGCATATTCACCCTTCCTAACATCATCGTGGTTATGGCGAACGTCTGCAAGAATATGGGAGGACGAGGCAGTGAGTAAGACATCTGTAGCGTTTTTCGGCGGAGTGAACGAGATAGGTGGAAACAAGATCCTCCTCCAGGACAGAGACACAAGAGTTTTCCTAGACTTTGGCCTCTCCTTCGCCAAGGAGAAAAAATACTTCTCTGGGTATCTTTGTCCGAGACCCGTGAACCGGGCAGGTGACCACTTGGAGTTCGGGCTTCTTCCAAGCCTGAAGGGACTCTACGCCGAGAATGTAGTAAGGAACACGAAGATAAAGTACACAGAGCCTGAAATCGACGGGATAGTTCTATCCCACGCCCATTTTGACCACGTTGGACACCTTGCGTTCGTTGACGAGAGAATCCCAGTCTACTGTGGCGAAGGTACAAAGATAATTCTGAAAGCCGTCGAAGAATCCAGCCGAATGGACCTAGGTGAACATGAGTACAAAACCTTTAGGACTGGAAAGAAGATTCATGTGGGATCTTTGGAGATCGAGCCAGTTCACGTTGACCATTCCGTTCCCGCTGCTTACGGTTTCATCGTCCACACGTCGGAGGGCACGGTTGTCTACTCGGGCGATTTCAGAATCCACGGTCCTCTATGCAGTATGACATGGGAGTTCGCCGAGAAAGCACACGAATCAGACGTGCAGCTCATGATATCTGAGGGAACACGCGTATCTCCAAAAGAATCGAGTGAAATACACTCGGAGGCACGGGTTAAAGAGGAAAGCAGGAGAGTGGTTGCCAACACTTCAAAACTGGTGATCGCATCCTTCTACAGTCGCGACATCGACCGCTTCAAGACTTTCTATGAAATCGCAAAGAAGAACGGCAGGAAGCTCGTAATTCCCATCAAGCTAGCCCATCTGCTGCACAAGCTTAGAGACGACCCGCGGCTGAGGATTCCAGACGTAGAAAACGACGAGACCATTGTTCTTTACAAGAAACGAAAGAAATCGGGCGAGTATCAACCGACCGACTACTACACTTGGGAGCGGCCATTCTTGGAGAAGGCGGAAGACTGCAACTACCTACGAAGGAACCAGTCGAGGGTAATCTTCAACCTGGACCTCACAGGGTTCACCGAACTCATCGACATTCAGCCTTCTGCTGGAGGCGAGTTCATTCACTCGATGAGTGAGCCCTTCAGCGAAGAAGACATTGAACCAAGAGTGCTGCACAACTGGCTAGACCATTTTGGCTTGAGGTTCAATCAGATACACGCCTCTGGACACTGCCCATCAGAGGATCTTACTCGAGTCATAGACAAGATAAATCCCAAGATGATAGTGCCCATCCACACCGAGCACCCTCATCTGTTCAAAAGGAAGTTCAAGAAATGCCCGGTGAAGCTGGTGAAGGAAGGAGAGGTGATCAGGCTCTAACTAAGGAGTCGTAGCTATTCAGAATCTGCAGAAGTAATTATTACGCCGTATTTTATGTAGAGTTTCGTAACCCTTAATATAAACGGTTCTCCATTCTACCTTGGATGCAACTTGCTCAGAACCGATCGACGCTTGCGGCAGTTTCTACATTGCTTGGGTTTCAGTTGCTTAGGAGGAGCCATATTCCTGCAAGTCCTTGTCTTTTCAGACATAGTCATGCAAGGCTACTTTCTAGCCGTCGAGCAAAACCAGCTAATCCTATCGCTGGAAGTCGTGCTCACATTCTTCTCCCTTATTTACTTCTTATACGTGTACCAGCACTTCATACGCACGTTGAAATAGCGGTTTTTCGCCAGCAAAAGATAAAAAAACGCTTGAAAAGGCTCTATTTTTTCAAAATAACGCTATAAAACTGTTAAATACCATTTTGACGAAACGAACTCCATCTAGGTGATTTGCATTTGAAGACACCCTGTCCAGTGCCCCTGTTGATTACGACCCTAATCTTGGCCAGTGTAAGCTTAGTCGCAGTCGCCTACTCGGAGGATGACACAGCAGCGTTTGAATGCTTTTCACGCGAACACTTAGGGCTACTCGTAAGGATAGAAGTCACTGCGCTGGCTTGGCCTAGAGATAACGTGAATGTCACTATTAACGCAACGGCCACGCAAGCCAACGTCCATATCCGTTATATCCACGTTAACGTCTCAAGCCTGAAGGAGAATCGAAGCGAAACGTTGCTCAGCAACACTTCGTTCCTCGAGGATGTCCATCTCAGCCTTGGAGGATCGAACCAAACCTCCTATGCAATAGGAATTTCAGAGGACTCTGTGCCCGGCCTGCTCTACGGAGAGGTGGAGTATGCGTGGTCGATTGAAGGCGACGAGAACTTGGAGGAAGAGGCTGACACCTTTCCAGCAACGTACATCCAGAATAAACCATATCAGGATTTGCTGGAAGATCATGAGGTTCTGAGCGATTTCAGCGACGCTCTGCAGAAAAACTATACCGACTTGGAGGCGAATTACACAGACTTGCAGCAGGAGTATCAGGCGTTAGCGGATAGCCAAAAGACTCAGAGCAGCGCCACCGGGCTGGTGTACGTTCTCCTGATAACTACTGGTATCTTCGTGGTGACAACGATACTCTTGCTGGCGAAGCATCCTAAGGCGTCGACTTGGTAGTCCTCGCCTTGCCATTCCACTCTCTTATTTCCTGTGCAGTTTCTGGGCTGCTATGAAGGTTAAGCCTCTCTCTGTCAGGGCTTTTGCAGTGCGGTTCATGGCGTCGTGCTTGTCGAGATAGTTAGCTGTCAGCTTTGGCATAAGTCCCTGGGCGATAATGTCCTTTTTCGGGATGAAATAGGTCAAGATATCTGAGGGGTGTTCCCGTGTTTTCTCGACTTCAGGCACCCCTCCTTCGTGTTTGGCGCTGATGTTCTTCACGTGGTCCGCTATTTCGACAAGTTCATCGAGTCTATCGTACGGCTGTCTCACGATGCTCTTGTAAGTTTCTGTTATGTGGTGCTCGATGCGCACGACGTCTTCAAAGTCGAAGGCTTTCCGTGTGTACGCCGACAGTTCGATGGTCTGGTTGTTGATGGAGTTCGAGAGGTTGAAGCCCACAAGGGGGCTGGTTCCGTCGTCGCGGCTAAAGAGCTTCGCGGTCATCAGCGTCCAGAAGCACGAGTACGGGTTGTCGTTTCCTAAGAAGACTGAAATCTTGAATTCAAGGTCTATTCCAAGCTTGTGAAGCCAGTACCCCAGAACCACGCTTCCCGTGTTTGTGTTCAGGACTTGGCGAACCCCATACTCCGTGTAATAGTGGAGAAACTCGTCCACCCACCGTAAGGCGTACTCGTTGGGCATTCCGACGCCCCCGAAATAACCAGTGATCGTGTCGGGTCCTCCGAGGTGAACGTTGATTGGCATGCCGTCTGGTCCGGGCAGAGTTCCCTTCGTGTCCAGCGTCTCCACGTATGAGGCGCCGACGATTTGCATGGCTGCAGCGAAAGCGATGACATCGTCATCTTCAACCTGCTCTTTCATGGCGCGTACCCGGATGAAGCGTCCAGGCATGAGGTCTTGCTGCTTGATGGCTCTCCTAGCCTCTTCGATGACCCAGGGGAAGAAGTTGGAGGCGCTGATTTCGAGGGTGACGGCGAAAGACTCGTCGAGCTTGCTCTTGTCCGCCTTTGGTCCCAAGATTTTTCTTCGGTACTCTGGGATGTTGATGAAGGCGCCTTTGTCGCGTTGCTCGATGAGCCACTCCAAGTCTTTCACGTAGGGCGAGTTCTTGGCTCTGAGCCTTGCCATGAGGTTTTCGAGCTTGCGAGCATCCCGCGCCTTGCGGTTAATCTCGTCTACCCCGCCGTACTTTTCGATGGTCTTAAGCAGGTTGTTGACGAGGGGGTTATTCTCGTCCAAGATGAAGTCGTTGATCTTCTTCAGATTCTTCTCTTCTATCTTCAGCTTTTGCCTCAGGCTTCTCAACGTTTTGTCCTCCGGCACGGTCTCTGTTGGAGTTTAGTAGTGTATGAATGTTTATAAGAATAGTGCGTTGTGTCGGAGACTGCTGACGGTTGGGGTGAAGCGTTTAAATGCGGTGAACGTGTGATAGGATGCCGAGGAGTTTCAGCCAATGTTCAAACCCAAGGGGATCATGCCTGCTCTGGTGACGCCTTTCACCGAGGACGGGAAGCAGGTTGACGAGGAGCAGCTGCGAGTGCTTGTTAATTATTGTGTTAAGCATGGTGTCCACGGCGTTGTACCGTGTGGCACGACTGGCGAGTTTGTAAACATGAGTGTCGAGGAGAAGAAGCGCGTTATTGACGTTGTTGTTGACGAGGTTGATGAGCGGATAGCGGTCGTGGCGGGCACTGGTGCTAGTGGGACGGAGCAGGCGTTGGAGATGACTGCATATGCCAAGGATGCTGGGGCTGATGCGGCTCTCGTTGTGACTCCCTATTATTTGAAGCCTACGAGCCGTGGAATCTACGAGCACTATTTCACTATTGCTTCTAAAGTGGATTTGCCGCTTATTCTGTACAATATTCCTCAGTGCACTGGATTGTCTTTGCCGTGGCAGATCGTGGAGGACTTGGCGCAGATCCCCAACATAGTCGGCGTTAAGGATAGTAGTGGGCAGTTGAGTTTTGTTTTGGCTGTCCTAGAGAAAGTTCGCGACAAAGTCAGCGTTATGTGTGGTCACGATGAGGTGGTTGTTGGCGCTTTGGCTGCTGGCGCCAGCGGAGCCATCTTAGCCAGTGCCAACTTCATTCCGGATGTGTGGGTGGATATCTACGACAGCGTGCTCAAGGGCGACCTGCAGCGGGCGCGTGAGCTGCAGTACAAGGTGCAGAAGATTGCGCGGATCACGGCTGGAGCTGGTGCGGTGGCTGCAAAGGAGGCGTTGAACATGATGGGTATCCGTGTTGGGTCTGTGCGGTTGCCGTTGAGCGTGGGCGGAGAGTTGACCTATGAGGGCAGGGAGGAGTTGCGGCTGGATTTGGAGAAAATTGGCAAGATTGAGGCGAAGCCTGTGAAGTTTGAGGTTGAGGAGAAGGTTTTGGAGGAGCGGTTCCGGGCTGTGCACATCACGCCCGAGGTGATTCGTGACTTCAAGCTGCGCGTGGGTGAGGCTCTAGCTGGCGAGGGCGCGGACGTGGCGCACATCGATCTGATGGTGGGCGTGAAGGATGGTCCAGTGGGCGAGGCTTATGCCAAGGCGAAGGCGAACCCGACGTCTGGTCATGAACCGCTTGTTGCCATTTTGGAGCCTAATGTTCTGGTGAAGCCTGTGACGTTGATGGTGCCTACAGTGACGATTAGGAACATGCGGCAGGCGAGTATGGTTTATGGTCCTGCGCAGGCAGGTGTGGCGAAGGCTGTGGCTGACAGCTTGGCAGACGGGACGGTTCCGAAGGAGGCGGCTGAGGATTTGGTGGTTATTGCGAATGTGTTTGTGCATCCTTCTGCTATTGACCGCCAGCGCGTGTATATTAATAATTACAAGGCTATGCGGCACGCTTTGCGGAAGGCTGTGGAGGGCAGGCCGTCGGTGGATGAGGTCCTAGAGAATAAGGATAGGTCGAGGCACCCCTTCAAGTACACGCCTTAGAGCGTGTAGGCAAACGTGCGCATCACAAGCTCAGACCTATCTTGAGAGCGTTGAGGTTGATTTCTGCGGTATCTCTCTTGACGCTGGTCGTGACTGCTTTTTCCATGGCTTCTTTGCTGACGATTCCCGTGATTTTTGATATGGCGCCGAGCATGACCACGTTTGCGTACATCTCCGCCTTCATCTCTGTTTTCGCAGTCTGAGTTATGGGCAGCTTGTGGATTTTGGCACTGGTTTCGGGAATCCGCTTTACCAAGCCTTCGTCGACGATAAGCACAGCGTTTTCCTTCAAGTCTTTGATGTTGGCGTCGAGGGCATCTTGGTTCATAGCTACGAGAACGTCACACTGCCTCACCAAAGGGTAGCCTATTCTCTCGTCTGAGATTATCACTTCGCTCTTTGCAGCGCTCCCCCTAGCCTCAGCCCCGTAGCTCTGGGTTTGCACCACATTCTTTCCGTCATTGACTGCGGCTCGCCCGAGAATCTGCCCGGCCAACACGACGCCCTGCCCGCCCAACCCGCATATCCGAACCTCAACCCGCGTCACAGCTTCTTAGCCTCCTTCAACATGGCTTGAACCATCTCTGTCAGAGGCGAGAGTGTTCTGTCGACGAACTCTCCTACGATAATCTTTCCCTCCAACTCCTCCTCGCTGAGCCCCTTTGCCTCTTCAACCGTCACGCTTTGCTTCTTCAGCCACAACAGCATCTCCCCGGCGTTCTTGAACCCCGCACGACGACCATAGGCAGTGTGACATTGGCTCATCACCTCTACAAACGCGAAGCCCCTCGTATCCAACGCCTTCTTGAAAGCCTCCTTCAAATCGGGCAAATGCGCCGTCGTCCACCGCGCAGCGTAACACGCCCCAGCTGACACAACAAGCTTCACAGCATTAAGAGGAGGCTCGAAGCTTCCATAAGGAGTAGTAGTCGTTTTAGTCTTCAGAGGGGTGGTCGGCGCTGCCTGCCCACCCGTCATCCCGTAAATCATGTTATTAACCATAATCACGGTGATGTCCAAGTTCCTTCTCGCCGCGTGAATCAGGTGGCTCAAGCCTATGCCCACGATGTCACCGTCGCCGCCGAAGACAACCACTCTCAAATCAGGACGCATCAGCTTAACGCCAAGGGCAACGGGTATGCTGCGTCCATGCAGCGTGTGGATCGAGTCAGCCTCGAAATGCGGCGAAGGAATCCAAGAGGAGCAACCTATGCCGCTGCAGAAGACAAACCCTCGAAGGTCGGCGTGCCCCATTTCATAGACCGCCCGTAGAAAAGTGCTAGCCACCGACGCTCCGCCGCAGCCTGCACAGAACGGAAACGGTATGTCCCTCAAGTACCGCTTAGCGGAAAACGCTTCGCTCAACTGTCTACACGCTCCCCACGATTTCAGAGCAGAGCTCCTCTGGGGTAAGCATCTCTCCACCGCCAACCTTGTTAACGGGCACGACGTCTGTAACGCCGCCTACGACTCTTTGCACCTCGAAGAAAATTTGTTGCAGGTTCATCTCGGGCACAAGGATCGTCTTAGCTTTCTCCGCCATCGTCCTCACAGCCTTCTCGGGAAACGGCCAGACCGTCCTCAACCTCACAAACCCCGCCCTAACCCCTTTCCTTTCAGCCATCTCCACAGCCTCGTACACGGCGCGAGAAGTGCACCCGAAGGAAACCAAGCCCACGTCACAATCGTTCATGTTGCTAGCCTCGAAGTCCATCAACAACTCCGCGTTACTCCTCACTTTGCCCACGAGCCGCGTCACGAGGTTGCTGTGAACTTTCGGATCGGCTGTGAAGCGTATCCCGAACTCGTCGTGAGTCGAACCGGTCACCGTCACGTTGAAGCCCTCACCAACCGAAGGCATAGGCGGCACCTCCTCTCCGCCGAAAAATGCCTGTTCACTCTGCTTCGGCTTCCTCCTCTTCTCAAGCACTATCCTATCCACAGGCGGCATGACCATCTGTTCCCTCATGTGGGCCACAATCTCGTCAGCCAGCAACACAACGGGGGTGCGATACCGCTCGGTCAAGTTGAAAGCCCGCACAGTTAGGTCGAACATCTCCTGCACCGAGTTCGGACACAGCACGATGGCAGCGTAGTCGCCATGCGTCCCCCAACGCGCCTGCATAACATCTCCCTGACCACACTTCGTAGCCTGCCCAGTACTCGGACCAGCCCTCTGCACGTCAACAACCACACAAGGAGTTTCAGTCATAAACGCATACCCAATATTCTCCTGCATGAGACTGAAACCCGGACCAGAAGTAGCAGTCATTGTCTTCGCCCCCGTCCAACTCGCCCCGATCACCGAAGCCAACGAAGCTATCTCATCCTCCATCTGAATCATGACGCCGCCCACTTGGGGGAGGCGCTCCGCCAAATACTCGGCGATGTCGCTGGCAGGCGTGATGGGGTAGCCCGCGAAGAACCTGCACCCAGCGACGACTGCGGCTTCGGCTAATGCCTCGTTTCCCTGCATGAAATGCGTGCCCGAAGACAAGAATCCACCCATACTACAGCAGTTCTCCTTCTCTTCTGGGCTTGTCTGTGTCCATTGTTCAGTTTAAAGGTTTATCTAACAAGCCAAAAAAACCGTGTGAAGGGAGGACCGACCGTGCTACTGCCTTCTGCGGATCAGAAACACCACAACAAGCGCCGCGATCGTTACGCCGACGCCTGCGTAAATGAACATGGAATACTTGACTATGAAGGAAGGTTCTACCACGACGAAGCTCACCGTGATGCTGACGCCGTCATGTCTCTCCCTGTCGCCTGAAAACTCCACTCGGACGCTCCACGAGCCGAGCGAGGATGGTTTGAAGCTGGTTGAGAAGTTGCTGCCCTGTAAGGGTCTATACTGCTCTACCGTCGTCCCGTTTGCAGCCTTGAAAATAAGCTTCACACGTGCCTCAGACTGGTTTAGGGCAGGCGCTACGAAGCCGCCTATGGAAACGTTCTCCCCCAGCGTCACGGTTTCCTTATTCAAGGTGAAGTTGACCTGAGGCTGATGTTTCACTGTGTATGTGCCGTTTATTGTCATTTTGTTGTCGAGTAAATCGTAGGCTTCCACGCGGTAGCTTACGGTCACGCCGGCAGCTTGTCCTGGCACTGTCGTGTTGCAGGTGCGGTTGCTGACGGCCATTTCGGAGAAGGTGGAAGTGTTCCAGTTGTCGATAGAGTATTGGAGAAAAGCCTGCTGCAGCAGGGAGTTGTTGGAAACAGCTGTTATAATCGTCTCGTTGTCCGTGTACACTTTCCCAATCGGCCCCGTCAACTTTAGCTCCGAGTCGCCAAAGTTTGTCTTGACCCTGAAACTCAGGTTGCCCGCGCCTGACTCCCCAATCAGTACAAGATGGTAGAGGCTCTCTCCTTTGTAGGACGCAGTGTAGTTGATGAGCATGTCCTGGCCGAAGTCTTCGCAGCTAGCGTAGGCTTCGCCCCTGAAACCCTTGCTGTCTAGATTGTAGCCCCCCAAATCCTTGTCTACTTGGCCATAGAGCCCGGGCTCCCAAGCGAGGGGGACTCCGTTAAGTAATGTGAACTCTTTCCTTGAAGGATTCGCCATTAGGTACAGCCTAGCCTCGTACATGTCAAGCGTGTCTGGCACTTGGACACGTATTTCGACTTGCTCGCTGTTGGCCCTGAACTCGTATGCCCAGCAGGAGTTCTCAACCGTTTCGTTGCCTTGCTTGCCTTCAATGAAGCTGGTGTGCCACAGGTTGGGCTCAACGTTTTCGATGGCCATGAAGGTGGCGGCGTCTGCGCTCTGGCTTTCTCTGGGGTCGTTTCTGACGACAAAAGTGTAGTTGCCCGCGTGCGAAGGCGTGAAGAAAGGTTCATCGACGGTGGTTCCCAGATGCTCTGGTAAACCAGCGGCTTCAGTATGGTACCCCTCCAGTTCGCCCAGTTGGTTGTAAACGTAGATGTCGTAGTCGGTTTTCGGAGAAGCTCCATCGTCTACCCAGTCGCCGTAGCAGTACACGTGGTACGTGCGGTTCGCGGTCAGGGTGTAGACGTAGGTCCAGTTGGCGTCGATCTGAATCTGGGACAAGTTGATTCTCATCGGTGCAACGGGTTTGCGGGTGTAGGTCCAGTTGCCGTAGGGTGGCTCGTTGACGTATGTATATGTCCAATTTTGCTCGTAGACCACGCTCTTAGACACGGCTACAAGTAAGGAGGCTGAGGTTAGCAGCGAGAAGAACACGAGAGTCATAGCTAGCTTCGCCTGCAATGTTTGTTCCTTCATCGTTTGCAGCTCTCTTCAAGGTTGTTTGCCGGGGCAATAATCGTTATGAAAAAGGGGTCCTTATTCTGAATTATAATCGGTTCATGCGCGGGTCTAACAAAAACTTATCTACCTTCTCTCTTCTCCCTATGGTAAGCATAGGTGAAAAATATGGATAAGGACCTAGTGGACTATGCACTGGACTATGCCCAGAGCAAGAAGGTTGACTACGCAGAAGCACGGGCGCACGCCACGAACGCTGACCAGATGGTGATAAAGAACGGCGTCCTCGATGCCTACCTCTCAACAGAGGATAGCGGGTTCTGTGTAAGGATACTGGCTAGCGGTGGATTAGGCTTTGCATCGACCAATAAGTGGACCAAGGATGAGGCGAAGTTGGTTGTTGAAACAGCCTACAAGTTCGCTGTCATGGCAAAACGTAAGGACAAAATTGCCTTCGCAGAAGAGAAGGGAGTGGAGACGAAGTGGAGCGTCGAACAGGAAAAGAAGATCGAGGATGTTCCGCCCGAGAAGCGGATAGAGGAGTTGATGGCTGTCGACAAGGCTTTGGCATCTCAACAGATAAAGATTCCAGGGAGAATAATCACCAGCTCGATAGCTCTTACAGAGAAGTACTTTGTCAACGCTGAAGGCTCGGTGATCTCATCTTTCGTTCCTAAGATAGGCGCCTTTGTCTACATAACCGTGGTTGAGAACGGCAAGCCTGAACAAGCCTACAAGCAGTTTGGGCGAAGCGGAGGCTGGGAGGCTTTCGACAAGTGGAAAGTCGCAGACGAGATGGTACATCAAGCCAAGATGCTGCAGAAACTAGTGAAGGAAGGAAAGGCTGTAAAACCTGGAACCATGGATCTGGTTTGTGGATCAGAAGTCACGGGCATCGCCTCCCACGAGTCTTGCGGACACCCAATGGAGGCAGACCGAATACTGGGGCGCGAAATGAGCCAGGCAGGACGCTCTTTCATCTATCCTGAGGGGCCTTTCTGGATAGGAACTCGAATCGGCAGTGACATAGTGACCATAGTGGACGACCCGACCGTGAAGAATAGCTACGGTTACTACGAGTACGACGACGAGGGCATCAAGGCTAGACCACGTTTTCTGTACAAGGATGGCGTGATAAACGAGTTTCTGCAGAACCGTGAAACCGCTGCAAAACTCGGCACTAGGAGCAACGGTTCCTCAAGATCAATCAGCTACGACAGAGAAGTTATCGTGCGCATGGCAAACACTTACTTGCAACCTGGAGACTGGACCGAAGAGGAGATCATAGAGGACGTGAAGCACGGAATCTACATGAAGTCCTTCACAGAGTGGAACATTGACGACAGACGTTTCAACCAGCGCTACGTAGGTCGAGAAGCATACTCGATAGACGACGGCGAACTGACGCACCCTGTAGCAAGGCCAATAATCGAAACCACCACGAAAAACTGGTGGAGCTCCGTGGACGCTATATCCAAAGAGATCGGATACGACGCTGCAACCTGCGGCAAAGGTGACCCGAGCCAGGGCATCCCTGTCTACACGGGTGGACCAACCATCCGTCTGAAAGAGGTGTACGTGAAATGAGCGACGCTTTAGCGAAGACAGAAGCGATAGTGAAGAGAGGGAAAGCCCTAGGCGCAGACGAAGTGCTGGCAAAAACCACTTTCGGAAGGAATGTGCAGACTCGGTTTAGCAACAATCAAATCGACATAACAGTGGCGTGGAACGACTATGTCACAGACGTTGCCCTCGCGTGGAAAAAAAGGCTAGTTGGAACCCAAATCTGGAATTTCGAGAACGTAGACAAAATAATGGAAAGATTGTTCAGCCTTGCAAAAGTCTCTAAGGAAAACCCTACTTACGGTGGAATTGCCCAAGGCAAGTTCAAGTATTCAAAACCCAAGGCTGACAAGAAACTACAAGAGCTGGAGAACCCTTCTGGCTACGTCCTGGAAGCCACAGAAGCCGCAAGAAAAGAAGCAGGCAAAGGCGTTAATGCTGGAGGAATCCTCTACACGAAATATGAAGACGTCTACCTTGTCTCTTCCGAAGGACCCATGGGGCAAGACGCGCGATCGGCAATCGAGCTTTCCATTCGAGCCTTCTCACAGATTGACGCCTCAGGACATGGAGTAGAATGCTGCTCCGCTCTGAAAGACTTCAACCCCGCTCGAGCAGGAGAGAAGGCAGGCGAGATCGCGAAGCTGGCAAAGAACCCGAAGCAGGGCCAAGAAGGGAAGTACGACATCATATTTGACCCTCTCTTCTTCGGCTCCATGCTCGGAAGATGGGGTGACATGGCATCAGCCTACTCAATCATGATTCAGATGTCAGTCTTCGTCGACAAGCTAGGGCAGAAGGTGGCCTCAGACATAGTGACGCTGCGAGACAATCCCGGTGCGTATTCTGTGAACAATAGAGTCTACGACGACGAAGGATTCCCTGTGCGAACAAACGTGATCATCGACAAAGGTGTGTTAAAAACGTACCTTCACAACACCTCAACCTCCAAAATCTTCAAGACCAAGACAACGGGCAACGCTGGGTTAGTCTCTCCATCGGCTTGGAACATTGAACTAGACGCGGGCGATATGAGCAAGGAGGAGCTTTTCAGCCAAGTAAAACGCGGCATATACCTCACCAACACGTGGTACACCCGGTTCCAGAACTACGCAACAGGAGACTTCTCCACAATCCCCAGAGACGGCATCTTCCTGATAGAGAATGGCGAGATAAAGCAGTCGTGGAAGGACCTACGGCTCAGCGACAACATACAGAGACTGCTTAGCCAGATAGCGGGCTTGTCGAAGGAGCGACAGCACGTGCACTGGTGGGGTGAGGCAGAACCACCATCCCTGTCGCCTTACGTTCTGGCAAGAGACATACAGATGACTAAGCCCAAATAGCCCTCCCCTCTTTCCATTCTTCTGCAAAAATTTAAGCAATAGACCACACATACTACAGCACTCGTCAGAAGGTTTTTCCTTGAAGGAAGAATTGCACGGACTGGTTAAGCACGAGATTTCTGGGGAGAGTGCCAAGTCCTACGTGGCTCAAATCACCCGTTTCCACCGAATCCAAGCCTCCACGATGTTCCACGAAGCCGCAGAACACGTCAGGAACACGCTCTACAGCCTCGGCATTAAAGACGCCGAGATCGAGCAGTTTTCCTCAGACGGCGAAACGAGATACTGGACTCACGTTTCCCCGGTGGGCTGGGAAGTCAAGAGCGCTGAACTGCATCTGGTGAAGCCTGAAGACGAGCTACTCGCCCGATACGAGGACGTGCCCACCAGCCTCCACACGTTTAGCAACGCTACCCCGCCAGAAGGCGTGACAGCCCAACTGGTCGACGTGGGGGAAGGGGTCAAACCGCAAGACTATGAGGGGAAAGACGTGAAGGGCAAGTTCGTGCTGGTAACTGGCAGAGCCCGAAGAGTTCACGAACAAGCAGTCTACAAGTACGGTGCCGCCGGCGTTATTACAGACACGGTGATGGAGATGAAGAACGTGCGGGAAAGCATCGACATACCCGACGCCCACGCCTACCAAGCCATCTGGCCAACCAAAGAGGACTTGGGCAAAGTAACGTTCGGCTTTTCCTTGAGTAAACGCCAAGGAAACCACCTACGAGATCTGCTCAAGGGCGACAAACCTGTTATGCTGAAGGCCAGAGTTGAGGCGAGGCTTTTTGCAGGCCATATGGACGTGGTCACCGCTACGATAAAGGGCAGCTCAAAGCCCGATGAAGAGGTGTTTCTCGTAGCTCACCTCTGCCACCCCAAGCCGAGCGCCAACGACAACGCCTCGGGCAGTGGCTTGCTCCTCGAAGTCGCCCGCACCATGCAGTCACTCATCGACTCTGGTAAGATTGGGAGACCACGGCGAACTGTACGGTTTCTCTGGGTGCCCGAAACCCTCGGCACGACTGCTTACCTCTACCACCATGAGGAGCTGGCAAAGAAGCTTGTCGCGGGCATAAACCTCGACATGGTGGGAGAGAACCAGGAGCTCTGCAGGTCTGCGCTCAACCTCGACAGGACACCCGACTCAAACCCATCATACCTCAACGACTTCGTCTTGAGCATCATCGAACACTCAGTGGAGACATTCGACCCCTCTACGCCCTTCGGCTCCGCGTCCACTTTCCGCTATCGCGTAAGCACCTTCAGCGGTGGAAGCGATCACGCGGAATTCAACGAATCCACCTTCGGCGTGCCCTGCGTCATGCTTCTCCAGTGGCCAGACCTGTACTACCACTCGAGCATGGACACAATAGACAAAGTCAGTGAGGACAGCCTTCGACGAGTCGGCTGGATAACCACGGTTGCTGCTCTAGCCCTCGCCGATGCCACGGAGGAAGATGCTGTTTTCATGGCGAGCTTGGCGAAGTGGGGAGGGATAGCTAGGATAGGAGAAGTGAGCAAAGAGGCTGTCACGGCTCTTTACATGAGAGACGAGTTCTTGGCAGAAGAGCTTGCCAAGATTGTGTTTAACTTCAAGAACAAGATGGAGCACACGATTTGGCGCGAAAAGAAAGCCGTCGAGTCGGCAAAGAGGCTTGGAAGCAGTCCCGAGCTGGAAAGCGCAATAAAGAGACACTTGGATGACGTGGAGCATTATGGTCGACTTGAGGTGCAGAGATTCGAGGAGACGCTAGCTGATTTGGTGAGCAAAGCGGGCATGTCGCAGCCCAGACAGATGGAGGAAACTGCAGCTGCAAAGGAATCGAAGGGTTTGACTCCGAAGCGCTTGTTCAAGGGTGCTTTCAACGAAGATGCTTTGAAGAGAGCGTTGGGCGAGAAGGAATATGAGTGGTACGATGAGGTTAGGAAGAGAGACGAGAATTTCGGGAAGAAGTTGTATGAGATGTTCAATTTCATGGACGGGAAGCGCACTGTTTACGATGTTGTCATGGCTGTGTCGGCAGAATACAGTGAGACAAGCCTCGAAGACGTGTTGAAGGTTATGCGTGACCTTGAAAAGATGATGTTCATTTCTTTCCAGTAGCCTGACTTGCGTTTGGGGGTTACTTGTATCTCTTTCGTCTTCGCTCGCGCTTCTTCTTTTCCCGTCGCATTCTCTTCTTTTTCCACTTCGCCCGCATCGCCCTTGTACCTACTCTATCGTTGCATGTCTGCGCTTTAATTCGTCTTCGGTCTTATTTAAGCGATACATCAGTTCCACGATGAGGCTGTCGAGGAATATCATGCAGTTGTTCTCGAAGATGCTTCCAAGAGGGCTCAAGGGTTCCCGTTCGCCCACAATCTGCCTAGTCAGATAGTCTTCTTCCCTAGGCCATCCCATCTTCGTTCGTCCAGTGAGGACAACAACGTGGTTCGCAATGTGTCCGAGAGGCGACTTGTCATAAGTGGTGATGGCGATTATCTTTGCGCCGACTTCCTTCGCCGCGGAGCTCGCAGTCAATACAAGTTTCGTCATGCCGGTGCCGGATATTGCGATGACCAAATCCTCTTTTCTCGCAGCGGGAGTTATTGTCTCACCCAGGAAATACACGTTGAACCCCAAGTTCATCAGTCGCAACGCGAACGAACGGCCGACGAACCCGCTTCTTCCCATGCCCACGATAAAGATTTTCTTCTTTCGAGTCTCGATGATCATCTTCAGCAGTATTTCTACCTGCTCAGCATCCAGTTCTGACATGGCTTTCCTGGCGCCCTGAAGAATCTCTTTTGCAGCCGCTTTTAGCATTTTCAAGCTTTTTTCGCCGTGAGGCAATATTTTCCTGTCTGTTAAAAAACTTGCGGTCAAGGTCTATTCTCACAAGTCTGAAAGCCCTACAACCGTAGAATGTCTGTGAGTGAAGGCGTTGGCACGTAGAATCTTACGTAAAGACCAGCGACTAGTATGAGGATTGAGATTGATATTAGCAGTAAGTCGGCTCTTCTTATCCTCAGGGCATAAAGGTTAGTGCGTTTCTTGATGGCGCCCCACGCTCTTGACTCCATGGCTTCAGCCAGCTCCAGGCTCCGGCGAATAGCGCTTATGATGAGCGGAATGAGGATTGGTACGTAGTTTCGTATTCTCTTCAAGAAGTTGCCCTTCTCCAGTTCCAGTCCCCTCGCCTTCTGAGCATCCATTATGGTCTGAGCTTCTTCAGCCAAGACTGGGACAAACCTCACAGCTGTGGTGAAGGCGAAACAGAACTCGTAGGGAACTCTGCTCTGCTCCAAAGCCAAACCCAGATGGTCTGGGGAAGTGGTCAGAAAGAAGACTGAGAAGGATTCGACGAGCACAACAAAACGCAACGTCATGGCCGAAGCATACTCGACGTCTGGAAGCCGTAGCACGTAACCCGCATAAATGAACCTGAAAATCATGTTTGTGCCGAAGATTACTGTCGCCAGAAAGGCGGCGCCTCTCAGAGAACGCAGCCACTGCCTCTGAACACGCGCCACAAGAACGAACGGAAGCTGCAAGAGAAAAAGGACGATCAGCGGAAGGATTTCCCAGAACATTACTGCAACCACAAAGATAATGCAGACGTAGAGGAACTTCACTCTCGGATCAAGACTGTGCACAGGCGACTTGACTCGTCTGAACTTAAGCCCTTCAAAAACGCTCACTTCTTACCCAACCTCCGCAGCAATATCTCCCTTGCCTCGTAGAGGTCAATCACATCGGTCGGCAGCCCCCAATCCTCCAGCTTCATGAAGACTTGGGTCACTTGGGGAGGCACGATGGAGGCTTGAGTTAAACGGTCAAAGTCAGTAAGTACCTCTTTTCCGACGCCGTCTGCGATGATCTTTCCCCCAGTCATCAGAACCACGCGGGGGTTGCATTCTGCGACGAACTCCACGTCGTGGGTGACTACCATTACAGTTTTTCCCTGAGTGTTCAGTTGCACTATGAATTGGCGAAGCTTCTCCTTCTGCTCGTAATCTTGCCCAATCGTCGGCTCGTCCATGACCACCACTTTGGGGTTCCAGGCGAGAACTGAAGCCAGGGCAACTCGTTTTCTCTCTCCCCCGCTCAGCATGAAGGGCGAAGTTTTCCTGTACTCAGCCAGCCCCAGCAGGTTCAACGCCCATGTTATCCTTTTTTTCAGCGTGGTCTCTTTGAAGCCGAAGTTTCTTAGAGCAAAAGCCACCTCTTCCTCCACGGTTTCGCAGAAAAGCTGGCTGTCGGGGTTTTGAAACACGAACCCCACGTTCCTCGACAGTCTTGCCACGCTCGTGTCTCTTGTGTTGACGCTGTCCACCAACACTTCTCCTTTTGTCGGCTTCAGCAAGCCGTTAAACTGCTTAACCAGCGTAGTCTTTCCGGCGCCGTTCTGACCCATTATTGCAACGAACTCGCCGTCCCGGATTGCCAGGGATACACCTTTCAACGCTTCGACGCCACTTGGATAAGTGAAGTAAACGTCCTTAGCCTCTATCAACTCTTCACCGCCTCACGCAGAAGCTTCGCGATTTCCTCGGGGGTTACAGGTACCTTATCCGCGTTCAGCGCATTTTCTTCCTCGAGAATCTGATAGAGTCTAGTAGCCTTAGGTATTCCCACGCCTAGCAGACGGGCTTCTTGAGAGCCCAAAACCTCTCGCGGCCCACCGTCCAAGACAACCTTTCCCTTATCCATCACAACGACGTGGTTCGCGTATCTTGCGGCCAAATCCAGTCGATGCTCGACCAATACTACGGTTATGCCCAGCGTCTTGTTCAGCTCTTCTATCACTTCGAAGATTTTCCTTGCGCTCAATGGGTCCAGGAAAGAGGTCGGCTCGTCCAGCACCATGATCTCGGGCTGCATGGCTATCACGCTTGCGATGGCCACCCGCTGCTGCTGCCCGCCGGAAAGCTCGTGGGGCGCTCGCTCACGGAGGTCGTGGACGCCCACGGTTTCCATCGCCCAGTCCACACGCTTCTGCATCTCCTCCCGCGGGACTCCGAGGTTTTCCAGCCCGAAAGCAACGTCTTTCTCAACCGAAAGGGCGAACAGCTGGTTCTCAGGGTTCTGGAACACTAAACCAACGTGGGTGGCAAGCTCGTGAATGGGATGATCTGCAACGTTCAAACCGACAATTCGGATTTCGCCCCTCAGCGTACCCTGATAGAAGTGGGGAATCAAGCCGTTGAAGCATCGGCAGAGAGTGGTCTTTCCGCATCCGCTTGGACCGGTGAGGATGACAAATTCTCCCTTCTCAATCTCCAGCGACACATCTTGGACAGCGGCTTTTGGAGCGTTCGGATAAGTGTAGGTCAAGCCCTTTGCGTCGATGACTGCCAAGTTGGGTCGCTCACCTAAACGTAGGACGTTCATTTAAGAGTAGCTACCAAAAACAGAGTTCGCGCGCGCATTGCAGACTATCTGCTGAAAGGAAAATGTAAGGAGGTTAAGCCCTCACCAACTTCTCCTTCAGAAGCCTAACGCAACGTTTCAGGCATGGCTCCAGTTCTCCGACTCCGTTGACCCCCGCGGAAACAGCGTGACCCCCTCCCATGCCTCCGAGATACTCTCCCAAAGGTCTAGCCACTTCGCGGCCAAGATGGAGACCTGTCTCTCGGTAGAAATCCTGTGATGCACGCATGCTAATCCTCAGTTTCTCGTTTTTTTGGCCAGCCACGATTGCCACATGAGCACCCATATAAATCAATGCCCTGGCAGCCGAAGCTTGGTAGGCACTCACGTGGGATAAGGCGATGATCCAGTCTCCCATTTTGAGAAGCCTAACCCTCCGAGAAGCCTTCAGCCTTGCTATGCGCTCCGATTCTTCCATAGGCAGAGATAGGAGAGCCAACGCTTCTTGGGCGTTTACTCCAGCGTCAATCAAGTCAGCCACTATTTTGAGCGTCGTGGATTTTGCCAGGATGAAGTGGCGCGTGTCGAAGGCTATGCCCAAGAAAAGCGCCTTGGCTTCGGCTTCTGAGAAGCGGGCGTTCATGTCCATGAAGAACTTGTAGACGATTTCGCAGGTTGAGGAGGCGTTTTCATCTGCCACTGTGAGGGTTGCTAGCCGCTCGGTTTCGGGGTGGCTTGCGTGGTGGTCGACTACGATTATTGGGGACTTCGCTTCAGTTCTCTTCGCCCAGTCACCCAGCTGCTGCACGGTGTTCGTGTCAAGCAGCACTATTGCGTCGGCTCCTTCGATGTTGGGGTTCGCTGTGAGCTTTATGGGTAGGGTGGTCATGATGTGTCTTGAAAGGAGGCTGGGGCCTTCTGCGGCTGCGATTTCTGTTCGTATCCTTGGGCGGAGACGCTCGAGAAGACTCGAGAAGGCGAAGGCGGCTCCAATCGCGTCTGGGTCTGCGTTGTGGTGGCATAAAAGAACCACAAGCCTCGCATCCACTTTGTCCAGAAGCGCCGTTATTCCTTGGATCTGCATTTCAACTCCCCCAGATATTGTTCCACGGCTTCGAAGGCTTTCTGTGTGGCTTCGTTTGCCAGCTCTTCCGCGTCACAGTTCTTAATGAGCGGTGACAGGGCTAGGTCCACGTCGATTGTTATGGTGACTGGTTTGGAGCCTGCGGCTTCAACAGCTATCTCTAGATTGGAGATTTTTTGCCGTGGCACTTTGGAGTGTATGTGATCTCGGGCGGTTTTTTCAGCGATTTCCGAGATTGCCTGCATCTGGTCTTCTGATAGCTCTGGTAAGCCTATCTCTTTCAACGGCCTCACCGAAGAGGAGGCTAGATGGGTGGGGGTGCTGCTGGGCCGGATGCTAGGTCCCGCTTGAGCTTTGCCTGCAGCTCGTTGAGCTGTGCGCGCAGCCTCTCTTCCTGCTTGCCCAAAACTTGGGTACGAGTGGCTAACAGGTCTTTGCGTTCTTTGAGCTCAGATTCGACTTTGCTTTTCTCTGATTTCACGAGGAGAGCGCCTATCGACTTGTAGATTACGACTTCTGGGGTTAATGTTCCGAGCTCGTTGAGGGCCTGCTCGGTCTCAGTTGCCTCCAGCTCCACCTGTTGTTTCTGGGCTAGGATAGTCTGGAGGTTGCGTTGGAGCTGCTGCAATCTGAGCAGACGTTCCTGAACGTTAGGGGGAAGCTCTGACATGTCGCTCATCTTGTCTTTCCTCAAAACTTCGAGTTTCTTTTCACTGCATTATATTATCGTGTTAATTAAGTGTTTTTGCGGCTGACGGTCTTTTCGAGGTTCGCGGCGGCTTCGTACGTGTCTCTAACGAGAGCGACCCATCTGAGGTAGGAGTTTAGTGTTGATCTCAGGGCTGAGGTATCGTCGGCTTCGACTCTTATGGTGAGCCTTCTGTCTCTGCTTTCTAGGGTTACCCTTGACCTTGAAGTTGCGGGCTTCTTGGTTTCGGGTGTCAGGGCTGTGAGTAGGGTTTCAGCTAGCTTCTTCGAGGGTAGCTCTATGTGGATTGTTGCGGTTCTTCTCATCTCTGCTGCTTCCAGGCTGGGTGGATGTCTGTCGTGGGGAAGGTTTTATTTTTGTTGTCGGGTGTATTTGGATGTTGTGAACGCGGCCGTAGTCTAGTTTGGTTAGGACGCTGGCCTCCCAAGCCTGTGACCCGGGTTCAAATCTCGGCGGCCGCACCAAGTCACTTGTTGTATCCTTTGAGGGAAGGTGCGGTTGTGTTTGATGTTGTGGGTCTGCTATTTTTCTTCTAGTTTGACGGTTTTGCAGCATCTTCTTTCTAGATGTCCCATCAAGCTCACGCCTGCTCTAGCCCTCTCCTCTTCCTCTTCGAGGTGTTTTTGGAAGCCTACTTGTTTCACGCGGTTGTAGTTGTCTACTACGAAGGGGTACCAGTCCCGGTGGTATTCGGTGTGTTTGCAGGTGAGGTAGTCGTCGCAGAGGAGGCAGCTTTCAAGTCCCTTCTTCGGTGCGCATTTCTTGTTTTCGCATGGTGCGCCGCCGTTGTTGAGGCACATGGGACACTGGGCGTTGGCGAACCATTCTAGCATCTTTCTGAATTCTTTGAATTGGAAGGATTTGGTAACTTGTTCGACCCAGTCGTAGCGGACAGTGTCGACGAGTCTTTTGAGTTCTCCTGCGGTCATCTTTACTCTGCCATTTCCGTTGGGGCATTGTCCACAGTAGACGCCGCATATTCCGTATTGAGTGTTCTTATTGTCCATTTTCAGATCGCCTTGTGTTATTGGAGTATCGGCTAAAGCCAGTTAAGGTTTTAGCCAGCGGGGGAATTCTCTCAAAAAACCTGAAGTATGGGTTCAACTCTTCTTTGGGAGTGGCACTTTCTGATTCTTCTTTGGAGGTATTGCTGGTCCACTTTCTGATTTTTCATAATGTCTTCGATGTCTTGTATGTCGTGTTTGCCTTCTTCAATGCCCCTTTGGAGGATTGCTTTTAGGACGATGTTGTCTTCTGGCGACATGACTGGAACCGTTACGCCGTAGAGTTGTTTCCATTGTCTTCTTTCTGTCATTTCTTGGTCTAGGAAGAAGTGGCATGTGCCTTGAGGCGTTGGGATTTCTGCGCCGCATCCGACGTCGAAGCCTGCCATATCTGCGTCTTCTAACGAGGCTTTGGCTTTGTCGAGGTCTTCGCATCGGACGAAGATGTCTATGTCTGTGATCTGCCTCTTGCTTCCATAGCAGTGGACGGCGGCGCCCGCGAAGATAGCCCACGGAATGCCTGCTTCCTCGAGTCTCTCTTTAATCGCGGAGAGCTTGGAACGCACAGTAGCAGCGTCTTCCAACATTATCCAGTCCTTCAAGGTAATGCCTAAAGCTTGACGGCTCCGCCTTTTCGCAGTTTTTCTCTGCATTCGTCGAGGACGCTGACAGCGTTACGCACGTGGGGGATTGTTATCGAACCGCCAACGACGAGGGCGACGTTGAGGGCTTCGAACAACTCCTTGTCTGATACGCCTTCCTGAACGCAGCGGATGACGTGGTAGGCGATGCAGTCGTCACAGCGCAGCACAGTGGATGCGACTAGACCCAGTATTTCCTTGGTTTTGACGTCTAAGGCGCCCTTCTCGTAGACGCGGCTGTCCAAAGCGAAGAAGCGTTTGATGCCAAGGTTGCCGCTGGAGAGAATACGCTCGTTCATCCGCTCACGATAACGCCTGAACTCGTCGAGACTGCTCAACACGATATCCCAATAGGCTATTCATCAATACTGCGGAAAACGTTTTCCCACATTGCATGACCTGGTGCGTCAAACCGTGCGCGCAACAAACCCGCTTTGAAGCGTCACAAGAGAAATGCTCTGCACACTCTAGCTCGGGTCTTCTGTCGGCCGGTCCGCTTCTGTCTTGTGGTCGGGCAACATGTCTTCAGCGTTTCGCACTGCCGGGAAGGCGTAGCCTCCTAGACCTACCAGCGTTCCCAGCACTCCAGCTATGACAAACATGAGCGCCATACCAGCCCCTGGACCCACCCCAACCAGCCCACCGAAAACCGCTGCCCAGTTGCCGTCCGGCACCATTGCTGGTTCGAACACGCGATCAGCCAGCGGTCCCGAAATCAGCATCGCTACTGGAACACCCATTCGTGCTATCATCACCCGCGTGGCGAACACGCGTCCTTGCACATCTGGCGAAACCTTCGATTGCCAGATGGCTTGGCTTGAACCGTTGGCGATTGGGATAAAGAGCATGCCGAAGAAAGCGGCTGCACTCCAAACGGGAAGGCTGCGTCCGACACCGATGAACGCCATGCCCAACGATACGAGTGTAATGCCCACGAGTATTCCGTGTACTCTGCGTTTTGGTCCTCCCCAGAGGCTAAGAGCCACGCTTCCCACCATGCCTCCTGCTCCGAAAGCTGACTGCACGATTCCTAGAGTCGTAGTGTCATTTCCAGTACGCGCCAAGACCATTGGAGGTAAGACCGTGCTGGCAAAGGTGATGACCAAGTTGGCCGTGAGGCCGATCATCTGCAAGCCCAATAGGCTTGGGCGCTTGAGGATGTAGCGAAACCCGTAGATCGACTCTTTGAACAGGCTTCCTCTGCTCTTGAGCCCCTCCTCGGTGACTAGGGTTTTGGAATGTGAACGACGAGCAAGGCTCCGACTGCTATTAGGAAGGTGATTATGTCGAGGGTCAATATTCCGCCAATGCCGATTATGCCCAGGAGAATCGCGGCTATGACCGGTGCTAAGATGCTCGAAGCAAAGTCAGCAGTGGAAAGCATGCCGCTGACACGGCCATACTGCTCCTTCGGCACCATCGTGGTTATGGCTGCAGAATATGCGGGAAACTGAAAGGCCCCGAAAACTGCGGAAAATGCCCCAGTGACGTAGAGGTGCCAGATCTACATGTTGTTCGTGGAGAATAGCAACAGCACTGCGACTGTGGAGGCTATGGAAGCGAGGTCACTGAGCATCATGGTCAGCTTTCGGTTCCACCGGTCCACCAATGCGCCGGCAATGGGACTGACCAGTATAGTGGGGGCAAAGGAGAAAAAACCCACCAACGCCAGCGCTGTGGCTTCTCCGGTGATCAGCCATGCCCAGATGGTCAACGCAAAGCTGGACATGGTGCTGCCCAGCAGCGAGAACAATTGACCTACCCAGACCACGGTGAACGTCAACATACCAGAAGACCGAGCTCTCTGCATTAGTGCACTTCCCTCTCAGTCACTGCTTCGCAGAATCAACTCAGCTATTCTCACGGATTTAACGTTTAAGGAGGGCATGCTCCGTGCTTCCAAAACGCCAAAAAGCACAAATCTACTGACAATAGAATAGACTTGCAGGAGAAAAAAGCTATGCCGACCTACATTTTGTTGTCAAAGCTCACCGACGAGGGTTGGAAAACAGTGAAAGAGCGTCCCGAGAGGATCAGGGAAGTCAACCGTGAACTCGAAGCCATGGGCGTCAAAGTGCTATCTCAATACGCCGCCTTGGGTGAGTACGACTTCGTCAACGTAGTTGAGGCAGCAGACAACAAGACAATCGCAAAAGTGTCTATCGAACTCGGCAGCCGTGGAACGATACGCCTAAAGACTATGCCTGCCATCCCCATCGAAGAGTTCATTCAGTCCATAAAGAAGAAGTAGCCACCCAAACCACCTTCCCTTATTTTTTCCTTCAAAGACAAAGAGAAAATTCATTACCCAGGCAGTAACCACTCTACCAGAGAGAGTGTACTAGCTGAGTCTCCAAGCCCTCGACAAAATCTTCAACCCAACAAGCATAGCCGTCATCGGAGCCAGCGACGAAGAAGGCTCCGTTGGCTATAGGCTTATCCTGAACCTCATCGGCGTAGGCTACCGCGGAGTCGTCTACCCAATAAACCCCAACAAGGTCAGCATACAGGGCATACAAGCCTACCAGACCTTAGAGGCATTGCCCCGCCCAGTCGACCTTGCGGTAATCGCCACCCCAGCCAGGACAGTGCCAGATATCGTCGAACAATGCGGCAAAGCAGGGATACAAGGGATAATTATCATCAGCGCGGGCTTCAAGGAAACGGGCGCCGAAGGCAAGGCGTTGGAGGACAAAATACTCGAGATTAAGCAGAAATACAACATGCGCGTGATTGGACCCAACTGCCTCGGCATAATCCGCCCCCACATCAAGCTCAACGCAAGCTTCGCAGCCAAAATGGCCTTGCCCGGCAGCATAGCTTTCATCAGCCAAAGCGGTGCCCTCTGCACTGCCATCCTTGACTGGGCGAACACTGAGAACATAGGCTTCAGCAACTTCGTATCCATAGGCAGCATGATAGACGTCGACTACGGTGACCTTATCGACTACTTTGGCACGGATCCGCGGACGAAGAGCATAATCATGTACGTCGAGGGTTTAACTAGCGCACGAAAGTTCATGAGTGCCGCGCGCCACTTTGCCCGCACCAAACCCATCCTCGTGGTGAAGGCTGGAAAGTTCGGAGAAAGTGCAAAGGCTGCGACAAGCCACACCGGCAGCCTGACGGGCGAAGACGAAGTCTACGACGCCGCCTTCCGTAGAGCAGGAATAATCCGAGTGGAAGAAATCGAAGATCTCTTCAACTGCTCCGAAGTCCTCGGCATGCAGCCTCACCCTAAAGGACCCAACCTAGCCATCATCACTAACGCCGGCGGTCCAGGGGTCATGGCCACGGACTCCCTCATCTCAAGAGGCGGGAAGCTTGCGCAGCTGAGCTCCGAGACTATTAGGGCTTTAGACAAGGTCCTGCCACCTTACTGGAGTCGGGGAAACCCTATTGACATCTTGGGAGACGCCACGCCGCAGAGATACGCCGATGTCATCAAGATCTGCCGCCAAGATGACAACATCGATGGGCTTCTGATAATCTTCACTCCTCAGGGCGTCACGAACCCGTCGGAAGCCGCAGTGGCTGTGGTTGAAGCCTCAAAGGACGCATCCAAGACAATTCTGACCTCTTGGATGGGAGAGGAAGATGTGAAGAGCGCCAACGGAGTTCTCACCCGTAGCAAGCTTCCCACTTACTCGACGCCCGAGCGGGCGGTTAAGACCTACATGTATATGTACCAGTACACGCGGAACTTGGAGCAGCTTTACGAAACCCCTGAAGAACTGCCAGTTGGGCTTCACACGCCAGCTCCGTCTCTTTTGGATATTTTGAAGAAGGCGGCTGGGGAAAACCGTGAAATTCTCACCGAACCAGAGGCAAAAGCGTTCTTGGAAGCTTACGGCATACCGGTCGCCATGACTCTGGTTGCCAGGACGGAGGAGGAAGCAGTCTCGTCGGCAGAGCAGATTGGCTATCCAGTAGTGCTGAAGATATACTCGCCGCAAATCACCCACAAGACTGATGTCGGCGGAGTCCTGCTCAACCTGAAGGACGAGGAAGGTGTGCGAGTAGCCTATCGTGCCATTATTGAAAACGCCGAGAGATACGCACCCGACGCGAGTGTTCAAGGTGTGACTGTTCAGCCTATGGTATCAAGGCAGGGTTACGAAGTCATAGTTGGCTCCAAGAAAGACCCTCTTTTCGGACCTGTTGTTCTCTTCGGCATGGGAGGCGTGTTCGTTGAAGTGTTTCGCGACAGAGCGTTGGGGTTTCCGCCTCTCAACCAGACTTTGGCTAGGCGGATAATTGAGCGCACCAAGGTGTACCAGCTTTTGAGAGGCTTCAGGAAGGGCATTCCCCAGGCGAACGTTAAGCGCCTTGAGGAGGTTGTGGTTAAGTTTTCCCAGATGCTCGTGGATTTTCCGCAGATCAGGGAAGTTGACATTAACCCGTTGGTGGTCGACGATGAAGACGTCATCGCCCTCGATGCCCGAATGGTTGTGGACAAGGAGCTGGTTTTCAAGGAACTGCCTCCGCACGGACACTTGGTCATAAGCCCCTATCCCAAGAAGTACGAGTGGAAGTGGAAGCTGAAGGATGGTAGACAGGTGTTTCTCCGCCCGATAAGACCCGAGGACGAGCCGTTGGAGAACGAGTTGTGGAAAACCTTCTCAGATGAGACCCAGCGGTTCCGGTTCTTTAGCCCCATGCGGACCTGGTCGCACGCGACGCTGGTGAGGTACACGAACATAGATTATGACAGAGAGATCGCCGTAATAGCTGAACTCACCGAAGGCGGGGCGAGAAAGATGATCGGCGTAGTGCGCATGATATTGGACCCGCCGGGCTTCAAGACGGCTGAGGTTGCCATCGTCGTAGGCGACCCGTGGCAGGGTCTCGGATTGGGGTCAAAGATGATGGACTGCATAATCGAGATTGCCAGAGACAAGGGCTTGGATAGCATTTACGGGCTTATACTCCGCGACAATGCTCGCTCCATAGAACTGTTTAAAGAGAAGGGTTTCGCAGTCGACTATTCCACCATGAAGAAGGTTACAAGGGCAACGCTTGCACTCCAATAGAACGGGCTACTGCGCGTCGAGAATACTGAAGAGATCGCTCAGCTTCTCGATGACATAGTCTGGCTGCTGCGGCGCCTTCCTCATGTCCTCTAGGCTCTTGAACTGGGATGGGATGAACACCGTTTTCATGCCGGTTTTCTCGGCGCCTTCAATGTCCTCGAGCGGAGTGTCGCCCACAAATAGAACCTCCCCAGCTTCTAAACGCAGCTTTCTAAGCGCTTCTCGGAAAATCTTCTGGCTGGGCTTGCGCCACCCCGCCTCCTCCGACACAACGACCACGCTGAAAAAGCCGTTTATCTTCAGCTTTCTCAGCCCCGCGTAGATGACAGGTGCGTAAGTGTAGTTGGACACGATGCCCAGCTGATAGTTCGGGTAAAGATTCTCAAGCGTCTCCCGTGCGTAAGGTTTCGGCTCCAGAGCCCTCACATAGTCCTCGAAGAAGACGTTAACGGCAGTCTTAACGTCCTCGTCTCTTGGCGTGGTCTTGTACCCTAGGTAGTTCAGGGCTTCCGAAATCCACACCGCGTTGGTGACTTCAACAAGCTGTCCGTACCGGATGTCGAGGTACTTCTGGTGCGCTTTGCCGTAGGCTTCGAAAAAGGCTTCGTGCGTGACGCCGTAGCCGCTTGCGGCCAGGCTTCTGAACATTTTCTCCTCTGATTTCTCAAGAGAATATCCGACCAGATCCGTCAGCGTGCCGATGAAATCGAAGACCACCGCTTTGATTGTCGCCATTTTCTGCGCCTCGTGGAGGTAGAATAATCGCAATTTTAATTTAAAAGCACAGTGATTATTACAACTACAGCTCTGCTGAGCGGCCGTAGTCTAGCCTGGTTTAGGACGTCGGCCTTCCAAGCCGTTGACCCGGGTCCGAATCCCGGCGGCCGCACTATCAGACCCGAGAAACTGACTGTTGCCTTTGTCGAATCCGTGCGATTAGAAGAAACGGTCAGGCAAGGCTAGAGCGGTGGCTTTGTCACTCTCATCTTGTGCTCAGGTAGCTTCGACCATTTTTCAAACTCGTGGCTCGGGGGCTCTTCTTCGTACAGTTGCTTCCTCTGCGCCTCAAGGAGGCTGTCTTCTCTGCCCAAGTGCTCTGCAGCCGTAACCATCTGGTTTCCACTCTTCAGCGCCGATTCCAGAGCCTGCCTCGCCCATCCTCGCCACTCAGCATCTCGAAGAAGATGGTGCTCGATGATGACTAGCGGGATCTTCTTTGCGAGGGTCTCCAGGTTCCTCAAGCCTTGTGTGAGCTGTGTATCATCGACGCGGTGGCCTGCAAGGTAGAGTGGCGGGCCGCCGACTATTGCGAGCTGTGGCTTCTCATCTAGGATAGCTTGAAGGGTAGAATTGTCCAGTGGTCCTTGCACGTCCGATGTGAACAGCACTCTTTCATCTTCGTGTTCGACGGTGGTCATGATTACCCAGCCTAGGGGCGTGATGGGCGAGCCGTGGGAAACGGGGCGGGAAAATTTGACTCGTGTCTCTGCGAAGAAGAGTTCTCTGTGGTCTGCTGGCTCAATTCTCTTCGCGTGCTTGCCTCCTGTCTTTTCGAAGACCCATCCTCTCTGGCGTTGGCTGGGGTTGACATTTTGGCTGTAGTCTTTGGCCAGCACGAGTTTGCCCTCGTACACGCGCCGCGCGGTTTCGGCGTCTGTCCAGTTGCACAGCCAATCCTCAAACGAGGGTGTATGGTGGTCGAAGTGGTAGTGACTGATGGTGACTACGTCGGCCTTCTCCGCAGACTCGGCGATCTTCCTCCTGCCGTCTATGATGGCTTGGAATTCTCTGGGGTGAGGTGGAAGACCGAAGCGGTTGGGGCAGAGGGAGACGCCTGGGTCCAGGAGTATGCGGATTCTGGGAGTTTCTACGTAGGTGCACATGGACCTTACGCCGAGGCTCTCTGCAGCCAGTGGCACAACTCTGATCTGTTGCATATCGTCTCGAGTCTCCCCTTTTGGCTTATGGTTTTGTGTTGGGTTTGTCTTAATGGTGTTACGGTGGGCGATGGTCGTTGCCACTGCTCCTTTCATGACAGGACCTTTTTCTAGTCTTCCAGCTCAGCACAGGAACAGAGACACTCTCTCTACAACGCGAGAGTTTACCAGCTGTTCTGTGAATCTTCTGCTCCTGCGATGCTTTGAGAACCGTGAAGCCTGCATCAATCTTGCTCTGAATGTCTCCAATGTTCGGCTCGTTGGTAACCAGTGAAGTTTCTAGATAGTTTTGTTCTATATAATAGTCTTCAGAAAAAAAAGAGGGAGGGTGAATAGCTTAGGAAAACTGGGCTTGCTTTCCCGGTCCTCCACCCGCGTGACAAATGATTCTGAGTGTGTCGGTTCCTTGGAGTAGTGTGTCGTCATAGAGCTCGCCCGTTGCTGTGAATGTTATGGTCATGAAATGCTCGATGCTAAGTATGTTAGTGTCGACGTTGGCAAGTATCAACGTTATGACCTCTATTCTGTTGAACTTCACCATCAGGTCTGGGATCCCGTCATTATCGTAGTCTCCAATGTCCGTTGGATTCATATCAGCCCGAACAGTTTTGTTTAACAGAATCGTAGAAACGTCAGTCTGGCTTATGTCAAAACCTTCCGGCAGCTCAAAGTAGCCTGTGATCCATTCGCCCATGCTTATCAAGTTGAGTGAACTCGGTGCTACGTCCAAGGTCAATTCAACGGGTGCGAACTGAATCGCTATTGTATGGCTGCTCAGTCCGAACTCAAAGTAGATGAAGTAGTGCGTTCCGTTTGACTTGATGACTGGAAAGGGCGGTGGAGAGAGTAGTGCGCCATCCACGAATATTCTGAGGTTTGTCGTGTTAACCATTGGAAAGATGACTCTAGTGTAAGCGTCTCCCGCCTGTCCTGATGCTTCGAAGTGAAGGTTGTTCTTGGTTGCGACTATGTGGTCGATTTGAGCGTCGCTTACAATGGTGACTCCATAATCCCTTCCCGAAACCTCCATGCTTGTTGGCACTGGTGTCCAAATGCTCGTAATCGGATAATGGTCTACGTTACCGGACCGAATGGTGTAAGGTGTGTCGCCGATTCCATCGGGACCGGCTTCGTTCTGGTTTGGACCGTTGCAAGAATCAGCCCCTTGATAGCTACTCCAGTAGTTCCCTCCAGAAGGATATCCATTATCCCAAACGTTAACGTCTCCGAAAGTGTACAGGTGATAGCGGTTGTTGACGAAATCGTTGTGATAGAATGTGTTTTCACCGCCACCAAAGTATGGATATACGCCGGCGAAACTGTGGTCAAGTATGTCGTTGGCCTCGATGAGGTTAAGGTTGGAACTCCAGACTGGGCCGATTCCGTACATGTTCGCCTTAATGACGTTGTCGATGATTTTGTTGGAGTCACTGTTATACAGCAGGAGGATTCCTAGGTTCAAGTTGTTGCGTATGATGTTGTTTCTGATTTCTACGTTGTGCGAGTTGTAGAGTGAGATTGCCTCCCACCAGTTGCAGACTGTAATGTTTCTAATTGCCACATAGGACCTGTCCGCTAGATACACTCCTCGAGCAGTACCTCCAGGTCCTTGGAGTGTGTACCCGTTTCCATCTAGGATTATGTTGTTCTTCTGGACAATTATCGACTCGTAGATGTTACTTGTGAATGTGTAGACGTTGCCGTCCACGCTCAGTGGTGCACTTGGAGGGCTTACGGTTCCGTCGGATAGTATGTAGATTGTGGAATGTCCTTCTTGGATTGTGATGTGGTGAGCCTCTGAAAGCTGCTGCGAGAACGTGTAATCCGTCTCCGAGTCTGTGGTGAAAGTTTCCATCATATAGCCGTCTTCGTATCGGCTGTACGTGCGACCTTCTCCCAAGCCCCTGAGCATCATGGTGGTCGAGGCCGCAGAGCAATTGCTCTCTATCACAAAACTCACAGCTCCAGGTCCTGTCATCAGCAAAACACGAACAACTTCAGTGCTCAGCAATGTTATGTTTAGGTAGGGGCTGTCCCCGATCTCGAAGCAAGTGCCAACGTCGTAGAGGAAAGGAACATAATAGTCGTCCGCTGCGTTGATTCCAACGATAGGCAGTCCTGCGGTTCCTATGGATAACATCAGCAATAACACTAATACTGTTTTCTTCATGCTTTCTCCCCTTGGCGTTATGTTTCTCGACGCCAATCCTTGGCTTTAAGGAGGGGGCAAGAGAGCGATTTATGCCTTGTCCCCTGGCTCTGTACTTATGCGAAGTCGACTTAAGCCTTCCGCATGGTTAGTTCCCACGATTGCTATTTGGCTGGAAAGGAATAAGCTGTATCCTAGGTCATCAGGTCGGGGTTATTCTGCCGGCTCAGATAGGCTAGTGCGCAGAGGCTGTCTGTGTCCAGAAGCGTCATGTTCGCCGTTCGCCAAGCGTTGTGATTCTGTGTATTGATGGTGCGTATAGGTTTTTATGTAGGCTTGTCTTAATGGGTTTTGGTGGGCAATGACGACTCTGGCCCCCTGACCCACGATGATTGGGATCTTGAGTACTGAGCACCACCTTGAATTGAGAACCCGCCCATGACTGTGCTCTGAGAGGATACTTGCGCACTGTTGACGCGCGCACAGCTGATGTGCGGAAGGCACGTTTACGTTACCTGGGCAATGATTGAAAATGGGGAGAGTTTAGGTGAGAACCAGGATTTTCTGGACGGGTTTTTACGCGTTGCTAATGTCCTGTTTCTTTTTCACTGGTGTTTACTTTGCAGACCACGCTTGGGCAGGTTTCTTAGTCTTGCCCTTTGTGTTGAGCATTCTTTATGGCTACTTCAGGAAGGCGATAGGAGGAGGTTTTCTGAATATGGCGGCGGGGTTGGTTCTTTACGGATTTGTTGTGGCAATTCTGTTGTGCATCCTTTCCACGTTTGAACCGTTTTGGGTGTACCTGGAAAACCTCAAGATGATGACCTTAGGAAACACAAGTTTGGTTTGGGGGTGGGAGATAACCACGGTCGACGAGGCTGTGGCTGTCGCTGCAATGGCATTTGTCGGCGTGTTCATGCTACAAATCGGATTGGGAATTCTTGGGGTTCTAGTCGGCATCGGCACCGAAAAGCTGTTTGGAGGAATATTGCAGCCACCCAAAGAGCGCGCCCTGGAGCAACCAACAACTCATGCGGTTATCCGTTGAACGCCAATCTGTGCGTGCATGCGTGCGCGCTTAAGTCCGTGGCTTCCTTCCTCTAAAGATGAGCAGAGCTGCTAGAAGGGTCACTAGAGCAACGAATGCTGAGACTGACAATGTTGCGAGCAATGACGGCCCAAAGCTTTCTCCACGCTCGAACCACGGTGATGAGTCGACTGCATCCAAGGGATGGCTTAACCTTCCGGTTCCAGCTCGCTTGGAGGGTATGTTTGCGTCAACAATAGGCAAGATTGCAGAAGCGGCGGACGCTATAAGCAAAATGATGAGCATAAGCATTGTGGTTGCTTGCTTAGCCATCTCTCCTCTAGATATCCTTGATCCGGACGACTCATAAGCTTTGGTCTGCATGCCAGCATTTGACGCCGATTGCCAGCCCAGTCGGGTGCCTGTGTCGCAGGGGCCTCGCTTTTCTGTGCAGCAGGCCTGTAGCCTTCCGTTGGTTCATAGAAGAATGTTACATAAACTATTAATGGGGGTTGACGAACCTTCACTTGAGACAAGGAAGAAGAGAGAATTGGAAATACGCAACTTCACGTTAGTAATACTAGTCTTTATCTTGGCAAATGTGTTGGTTGCAGCGATTCCCTCAGGAGCAGCCGTTCACGGCCCTAAGGAGGAAGACATGGCCATTTACTTCTACAAAAATCAAGAATCGGCCTATACTGCTCTTACTACAGGCGAGATCGACTTTGTGATGTTTGACCTTACGTCCGCTCAAGCTGACAACGCTTTCACCAACCCCAACATAGTAACCTGCAAGGTTCCTGACTCGGGGTACTACGAGTTCGACCTCAACAACAACTACACGATTGATGCCTATCCAGGCATTAGATCACCTATGAACTACTCTGAGATGCGGAAGGCCATTGCGTTCCTGTCTGACAAGGACTACTTCGTGGACACGCTGATGGGCGGCAGGGCAAAGAGAATCGACCAGATGATCGCTGCGCCCTATTACGGTTGGGCTAACGAGTCAATGTCTTACCCATACTACCCGTATGAGTACGACCCAGCAGCCGCTAAGGCGATGCTGGACAGCAAGTTCCCAGTAGGGACCACGCCGAACCCCTACTACGACGCGGGCGACCCACTATCATCCCAGTTCCTACGACAATACCCTTCGGACCATCCGCAAAAGACCGGACAGAATCTGGACCCTTTGAAGTTCAAAGTACGCGTCGAGCAAAACGCCAGGCTTCAGTCTGGCCGCGCTGTCTACAATGCCCTGAGGAAGATGGGTGTTCCCATCGACGCCCAGGAAGCCACCATCTCCCCCCTTTACTCCATAGTGATGGGCGACTTCAATTACCACTTCTACACTGGCGGATGGAGTGCCGGAAGGTTCCCACCACTATCACTCTATGGTACATACCACAGCGTCAACGCCTTCCCCTACGGCGGCAACTATGTCACAGGCGGCAAGTTTCCGTTTGTCGCAGATCCCTTGT
>CAYGVX010000006.1:53283-65003 GCA_964353725.1 uncultured Candidatus Bathyarchaeia archaeon | reverse complement strand
TCAGGCAAAGACAGGGAGATTGGTGAAACAGAACCTTGTTCTATAATGCTTCTTATACATCTTAAGCCAAGTGTTTAATGGTGAGCAATATGAGAAGACCAGTTCTTGAATTATTGACAGCTTTCCTCGTTGTCACAATTGGACTGACTTGTAGAACCACGGTCTCAACTCCGAATCAGCCAACGCCAACCCAGGCCACTGAAGTGAAGTTTTACCCCCTGCCGCAGCCCCTCGTTGTAGAAGCAGGTGAGGCCTTCACGGTAGCGTGTGTGGTGGAAGACGTGGTTGATCTTGTAGGTCTTGACGCGCAGATCGCGTGGGACATAAACTATCTTAGCTACGTCAGCCACACAGCCACCATACCTGTTGAGGATTACCCAGTTCCCATTCCGCCTAGTCCATACGCTGGCATCCTACACGACCCCGAATACTGGATAAGGGATGAGGTTAGCCCTCTGACTGGAACCTATTGGGTAGTGCTAATCACGTGGGGCGGTGAACCGAGCTTCTCCGGAAGCGGCACAGTATTTGTAATGACATTTCGAGCCTTAGCCCCTACGTCGAGCACCTTGATCCGATTCACGAGCACCGATCTGGCGGATCCCGGCTCTAACCCTATTCCACACACAACCTCAGACTGTAGCGTGGAGATAGCAAGTGGTCCTGCAACCGTTAATTTCGACCCTGGGCACGTTGAGGTTGAACTCGGGGAAGAGTTCGAAGTGGCAGTCTTGGTTGAGGATGCCTTCAGCAGGCTTTACGGCTTGCAGGTAGGAATCAACTGGAACACCACACACCTAAGCCACGTTAACCATACTGCAAAAGTGCCAGTGGAAACCTATCCCGGAGGCCTATTACACGATCCAGTGTATTTGATCAAGAATGTGGTCAACGAGACCGGGGTGCCCGACGCGCCGCATGGCACTCTGTATTGGCTTTCTGTAGTCTCTAATCCTCCAGCCTTAGCCTTCAACGGAAGTGGGACGGCGTTAACAATAACCTTCAAAGCCATTCAGCCAGGAATGACCGCTCTTAGCTTCACAGATCTAGAACTCGTTGATCAAGACACCCAGTCAATTCCATATGTGTTCTTTGGCGGTATTGTAGACACAGCGGATACGACTCCTCCGGACTTTGAGTCTGTAGATTGGAATGGAATGTCTCCTAGCCCCTATCTGCCTTCAGAGTTCATACGAACCGGCGAGCCTGTAGCCATATCCGTGAACATAACTGACCTCAGCCGAGTTGTGAAAGCAAGCCTATCTTGCAGAGTGTGTGGAGGAGCTTGGTGGAACACGACAATGACCTATAACATCACGAGCGATCTGTGGACCACCGTGATTCCAGGACAACTAGGCGGTACAACCGTCGAGTTCTTCATCACAGCCACTGACAACGAACAAAACACCAACATCAGCTCAACCTTCGCCTACCACGTCAGGACCCTGCTGGTGGGAGACGTGGACGGCGACGGTGACGTGGACATCTTCGACATAGTGAGAGTAGCAGGAAACTACGGAAAAACACTACCTCCATAGAAATCGCTTTTTTTGGGGTCGATAGGTCTTACCTCTTTCTCTTAAAATTCAGAGATTTCACCATACTACGAGTATCAAAGTACGAACAGGTCTGATGCTCTGGTACAGGCGTATGACACGGTAGCGAATCTAATAACATATGTATACGCCTACGCGTGCATATTGGCAAAAAATGTCCATATGACAGTTTAAATATTAGAAGTGTGGTTTATCGTAGCGAGAGGATTCCAAAGAATGGTGTCAAAGTCGCCAAGAGGCGAGTTTGCTGCAAGACAGCTTCTCAGCAAGAGGAAAAGATTCCGCTGGAGCGACCGCTACTACAAGCGGCGGATGCTCAGGCTAGACGTGAAAGCGGACCCGCTGCAAGGTGCACCTATGGCGCGGGGGATAGTCTTGGAAAAGGTTGGCGTTGAGAGCAAGCAGCCTAACAGTGCCATCAGGAAATGCGTGAGAACGCAACTCATCAAAAATGGCAAGTCAATAACCGCCTTTCTACCTGGCGACGGAGCTCTGAACGTAGTAGACGAGCATGACGAGGTTTTGGTGGAAGGTATCGGCGGCTCCCGAGGAGGAGCGATGGGTGACATCCCAGGTGTAAGATGGAAGGTCATCATGGTGAACGGTGTGTCTCTGAACGAACTAGTGTATGGCAGAAAGCAGAAGCCAGTACGTTAGAAAGGTGCAGAAGATGAGCAAACAACCGCAAGAGGTAAAGCTTTTCGGCAAATGGGGCTTCCAAGGAATTCAAGTACAGGATTTAGGTCTGAAAGATTATGTTTCTCTCAAGCCCGTCTACATCCCCCATAGTATGGGCAGACACGAACATCACCGCTTCCACAAGGCAGAAGTGAACGTCGTTGAGAGGTTCATAAACAACATGATGCGCCCCGGGAAACACGCTGGAAAGAAAGCCAGAGCCATGAACACTCTGCGAAACGCGTTCGAGATAATACAGCTGCGAACGGGAAGCAATCCTGTTGAGGTTCTCGTGAAGGCAGTTGAGAACTGTGCCCCATGCGAAGACACGACAAGGATCACCTACGGAGGCGTCGCTTACCACATGGCAGTGGACGTTTCTCCCCAGAGAAGAGTAGATGTCGCATTACGTTTGCTTTCCGAGGGCGCTCGAAGTGTAACCTTTGGCAACGCACGCACGCTCGAAGAATGCATAGCAGATGAGTTGATCTTGGCGGCGAATAACGATGTGAAGAGCTACGCGGTGTCCAAGCGCAACGAGAAGGAAAGAATCGCTATGGCCAACAGGTAGCCTCACCTGGTATGCATCTCAACAACATCCTTGTCTCCCAGAGTGAAAGACAACCCTACTTTCCGCGGGCTAAACGTTAGCCTCTGCGACCATACTCGGGCGTAAGAGAAATTCTTGTAAAAGTCGCTGTGAATCTGCTTCGCCAAGTCCACGATTGCCGAATTCTTCTTCAGAATGAAAGGTGTCGGAGAAGCCTCCCTTCTACTCGGTTCCTTTGTGTAGACCCTGATTATTTCCAGCGACTTGAAAAGCTCTGAACCAAGTCTCTTCAGCCCATAACCTGTCTTGCATGACACAGGAATCACGCTGAGGCGACCGTCGATGGACCTCTCCAACCGTCTGAGGCCTTCCGCTGTTCCTTCAACGTCGAGCTTGTTCGCCAACAATAGCGTCGGACGAAAAATAGCACTCTCAAAAATCGAGTCCTCAACATCGTCGAACGAAACGTTGCCGCATATCTTAACGATGGCGTTGGAAATCCTATAGCTCTTCAGCAGCGTCTCAACCTCTTTAAGAGTGCAGTCGACTAGGCTGCCTATGACAAAGATTCTCAACCCAATGCCCATGTGTTTCCGCTCTATCTCCACTCGCCCCTTGGGCTTCCTGACGAGGATGCGGGCGTTCTCAAGTTCTTTCAACAGAAGCGAAAGCTGTGCAGATGGGTTTCTAGTCAGGTCTACCATCAGAATCAGTCCGTCAGCGTTTCGTGCGAGAGCCATCGTCTGTTGACTCCAGCTCTTTCCCTCAACTCCGTGAACAATCGCTGGAGCCTCCACGATTTGAAATTGAAGGTCCTCGAAGGGAAGCATACCTGGAACAGGTACGCGGGTAGTGAAGGAATAGTCTGATACTTCGACTTTCGCGTTTGTGACGGTGGTCAGTAGGCTACTCCGTCCGACCTTCGTTTGTCCAAGAATCACAACCTGTGCGGCGCCTTCTTTTTCGATGAAAAACTTTGGACCGCGAGAACCCACTTTGCGCTTCTTATCCTCAAGCTCTCTCCTTAGAGTGGCAATCTTGGTCTTAACCTGAGCGCAGAGCTTCTCCGTGCCTTTGTGCTTTGGAACAAGGCTTAAAAACTCTTGTAGAAGCTGAAGCTTCTCCTTTGGGTCCTTGGTCACTGCGACTTCGTCCCACTTTTTCTTGGCCTCCACAGTCAGGTTAGTTGGCATTGCGTGGCTACTCCCTTCACGAACAGGGCTGAAGTAATATCTATGTGTTTAGAAGAAAAAGAGGAGGTTGTAATAGTTTGCGTTTTTTTTTGAGAAGGTAAACTTAATATTGATGAAAGAACAGTTGTAAACCGAATTTCACCAAAAATTGGAGGAATAAATAAAAACATAGGAGAAGGAAAAATGAGCAAAGCAGAGAAACCACACCTGAACCTAATCATAATGGGTCACGTTGACCACGGAAAATCTACGACTACTGGACACTTGCTCTACGAAGCCGGAGCCATCGACGAACGAGTGATAAAATCCTACGAAGAAGAAGCCAAAAAGATGGGCAAGGAAACCTTCAAGTACGCATGGGTCCTCGACAACCTAAAGGAAGAACGAGAACGAGGTTTGACCATCGACCTCAGATTCCTCAGATTTGAAACATCAAAGTACTTCCTCACAGTCATCGATTCACCTGGTCACAGAGACTTCGTAAAGAACATGGTCACAGGCGCTAGCCAAGCCGATGCTGCAGTTCTCTTCGTCTCGGCGAAGAGGGGAGAATTCGAGGCGGGCATTGGCGCTGGCGGACAAACAAGAGAACACGGTTTTTTGGCTTTCACTCTGGGCTGCCATCAACTCATCGTCGCTGTCAACAAGATGGACGACGCGACAGTTAACTGGGGTCAAGAACGCTACGATGAGATCAAGAACGAGATCGGTCGCATGCTAAAGATGGTTGGCTTCAAGGTAGACAAAATTCCGTTTGTGCCAACATCTGGATGGACTGGGGACAATTTGGTCAAGAAGAGCGACAAGATGCCCTGGTACAAAGGACCGACCTTGTACGAAGCCTTGGATCTATTCGAGATTCCATCAAAGCCTCTCAACAAGCCGTTACGCGTTCCCGTGCAAGACATTTACACGATCACAGGCGTCGGAACCGTGCCGGTCGGGCGAGTTGAAACTGGCGTCTTGAAAGAAGGCGACAACGTGATATTCATGCCCAGCAACGTTAAGGGCGAAGTCAAGTCTCTGGAAACACACCACGCAAGAGTTCCTCGGGCCGAGCCTGGGGACAACATAGGCTTCAACGTGAGAGGCATATCTAAAACCGACGTCCGTAGAGGAGACGTATGCGGACACCCTGACAACCCCCCAACAGTTGCCAAAGAATTCATCGGACAGATAGTAGTTATCTACCACCCCACCGCCCTGGCCGCAGGCTACACGCCCGTTCTTCACTACCACACGGGGCAAGTGGCGTGCCGATTCACAGAGCTTATCAGGAAAATCGACCCAAGAACCGGCCAGACAGTTGAAGAAAAGCCCTCATTCCTGAAGACAGGCGACAGCGCTCTTGTCCGCATGGAACCGTTGCACCAAATCGCAGTGGAGACCTACACTGACTTTCCAGAGCTTGGACGATTTGCAGTGCGAGACATGGGAACCACGGTGGCTGCAGGAGTAATCAAAGAGATCACCAAGAAAGGACCCTAAGACCCTAAATCCTCTCATCCTTCTTTTCTTTTCCACTGCTAAACAGCCTCTTCTCAAGCCTTTATTAGCCAAGTAAACATAGTTCTGACAGTTGCCAAAGGTGAGGTTTGAGTATGTCTGGAACTGAAACGCTAATGCCCTTCATTAAAGCGCCTGAAAAGGAGCCGCAGCCCACCATAATAGTCGACAGCCACGAAGCAAGTAGCGCCTCAAAAATCGTATCAGGGCTGGTGGAACGGGGCGCCAACATCAAGAAGCATCCGCTTCAGAAAGGCGACTACATTCTTTCAGACCTGTGCGCTGTGGAGCGAAAGACAGTCCATGACTTCGTTTACACGCTCACACGCCGCTATCTGTTCGACCAGCTTTTAGGACTTAAGGAAACCTATCCGACAACCATAATCCTGCTTGAAGGATACCTGCCAATAATCTACAAGTTTACTCGCATCAACCCATCAGCCGTCTGGGGAGCCATGTTTGCCTTGGCGAGGCAGGGAATCGCCATCGTCCATACCACAAACTACAAGGAAACAGTCGACTTTCTATACACCGCCGCTAAGCAAGAACAGATAGTTGAAAAACGAGCCCCCGTGGTGCACGCAGCAAAGAAGACTGAGACGCTAACTGATTCGCAGCTGTATTTCGTTGCAAGCCTCCCCAACATCGGTCGTGAGAAGGCTCTGGCTGTTCTCAAATCCTACCAGACTCCCATGAACGCCTTGCTAAACGTGGAGGGATGGGCAAAAGAGGTGAACGGTCTCGGACCAGTGATAAGCAGGAAAGTGCAAGCAGTGCTTCACACGCCTTTCAAGGAGTAGGAGCCGCTTGGACGTAGAGATTTCGCCTACAAAGAAGGTTGTCGTTCTCGGGCTCGATAGGAGATCCCTAGACGACCTTATCTGGTGTGCCTCAACCTACAGCATAAACCGCCTGTTCTGGATAGACGGCTATCTCCTATGCACCGAAGTCTATGAGAAGGCGTTTGAACACGAAATTGCCAAGCGCGAGTTTCCCATAAGCCAACTGTGCTTCACCGAATTCCCGAAATACAAGAAATACTACGAGGTTGAGAAGGGCGTTCATCTTCCCATAGTCAACGTCACGGGAATGAAGGTTTTCACGAGCTTGCTGAAGAGTGTTCTACATACTGATGAACGCTGATATTTCTCCAATGATGATTGTCTGTTCGATATATACTTGAGGCACCGTGGCTCTTCACCCAAAATCATTAAACCTTATAAATAGGTTTTGTTGAATAGACTCTGCAATACATGGGTGAAGGCTAATGTCAAGACCATTCTACGTAAAGTTTGAAACACCTACGGCTCTATCAGATGCAGCCTATGAAGCCCTGCAAGTAGCAACCCAGACAGGTCAGGTAAGGAAAGGAACAAACGAGACAACGAAAGCCATAGAACGTGGCATAGCTAAACTCGTGGTAATCGCAGAAGACGTTGAACCTCCAGAGGTAGTTGCTCACCTGCCTATACTGTGCGAAGAAAGAAAAACCCCCTATGTGTTCGTCCCAACAAAAGAGAAACTGGGCTCAGCAATAGGCATCGACGTTCCCGCCGCAGCAGCATGCATCGTCAAAGAAGGTGACGCCGCGAATCTTATCAAAGAAATAGCCAGCAGAATCGAGGAACTTCAACGAGGCAAACAGTAAATGAGCGAAGGAGAAGCAAAGAAAACAGAGGAACTAGAACATATTCCCTCCGAAGTCATTCAAGTAATAGGGCGAACGGGCGCAACTGGTGAGATTATACAGGTGCGAGTGCGCATACTGGAAGGCAGAGACAAGGGACGCATAATCACCCGTAACGTGAAAGGCCCAGTCCGAGTTGAAGACATACTGATGCTGAGAGAAACCGAGAGAGAAGCCAAGAAAGTACGGTGAAGAGCCGAACTAAACGCTGGTGACAAGAGACATGCCTAAATCCCGACCATGTTCCTTCTGTGGACACGAATTCCAGCAGAACATAGGACGAATGTATGTTAGGAACGACGGCACCATTCTCTGGTTCTGTTCAAGCAAGTGCCGCAAGAACAGCTTGAAACTGGGCAGAGACCCGAGAAAACTGAGATGGACCAAATACTTCGGCAAAGAGGAGAAAGGCAAGGCCTAAAGCCTTCAGACACCGTGGGCGCGTTCAACAGTGCTCTTGCGGTTCTTTCCCACAGTTCCTTGTTGTCAATACAACCCACATCTGGGCCATCTAGGTCTCCGCCGAAGTAAATGTAGGAACGAGCTCGACAGCCACCGCAGGGTTTACCACCGCTGCAAGTGGTCCTCAGCAGACTCCATCTGCATGTCTTTCAACCCACGCCGAGGGGGTTACAAATATTCTCTACGGGTTTAGTTGAATTAAAGCGTGTCTCTGGAGACTATGTCAAGCAAAACAGTTTATATCAAAGACACAGCATTTTTATGAAGTCATTCAAACTTGGCTTAAAGCATAGGTTGGGGTGCATAATGCCGATTAGGCAACCTATAGTATGCGTGTTGGGACATGTTGACACTGGAAAGACGCTCTTGTTAGACAACATTAGGAAGAGTAGCGTCCAAGCACGAGAAATAGGCGGCATGACCCAGCACATCGGCGCCAGCTTCTTCCCCCTCGACACCCTCATGGATGTATGCGGTCCTCTGCTGACGAGCTTGAAGGGCAAAATCCAGATCCCTGGACTTTTGGTCATCGACACGCCTGGGCATGAGGCTTTTGCCAACCTTAGAAAGCGGGGCGGAGGAGCCGCGGATATTGCTGTTTTGGTGATCGACGTTCTGAAGGGTTTCGAAGCCCAGACCCACGAGTCTCTTGAAATCCTCAAGTCGAGGAAAACGCCTTTTTTGGTCGCCGTGAACAAGGTTGACCGCGTAGCTGGGTGGCGGTCTCAGCCTAGACGGCTCTTCTTAGATTCGTATGAGTCCCAAGACCCCTCCGTTCGTGAAGACCTTGACAACCACCTTTACAGGATAATGGGCACGTTCTCAACATTCGGCTTCAACTCCGACCGATTCGATAGGATAAAAGACTTCACAAAGACAGTCGCCCTCGTTCCCACCAGCGCGAAAACTGGGGAAGGAATACCCGAGCTCCTCTCGGTGCTCGTCGGGCTTACGCAGCAGTACCTCAAAACACGGTTGCAGACGACTAAAGGTCCCGCAAAGGGCACGGTGCTGGAGGTCAAAGAAGAGCCCGGACTTGGAATGACAATTAACGCAATCATTTACGACGGCGTTCTACGCAAAGGAGACACAATAGTGGTCGGCGGCAAGGACAAACCCATTGTGACCAAGGTTCGCGCAGTTCTCTTGCCAAAGCCCCTGGACGAGATACGGGACCCGCGCGACAAGTTCTCTTCAGTAGAATCTGTTACGGCGGCATCTGGAATAAAGATAGCCGCCCCAGATTTAGACACGTCCCTTGCAGGAGCTCCGTTGTACACCATTCCTTCGGGAGAAAAAGCCGAGGACTACGTGGGGATGGTTTCCGAGGAGATTGAAAGGATCAAGATCGCCACAGACGTTGACGGCGTGGTCCTAAAGACCGACGCCTTAGGCTCCTTAGAAGCCATCGCTGAAAGCTTGAAAAATGAAAACATTCCCATTCGATTTGCGGACGTAGGTGACGTGTCGAAAAGAGACATCGTAGAAGCCAACGTTGTGAAGGAGCATGAGCCATTTTACGGCGTCGTACTAGCTTTCAACGTAAGGGTGCCACCCGACGCGGAGGAAGAGGCTGAAGACAGTGGGGTGAAAATCTTTCAGCAAAAAGTTATCTACCACCTGATCGACGACTTCTCGAATTGGCTTCATAGTGAACGAGATAGAGTTGCGCTTGAAGATTTTGACCGTCTAACCAAGCCGGGTAAAATCCGGATAATGCCCGGGTACGTCTTTAGGAAGGCCAAACCTGCAATCGTGGGAGTGGAGATTCTGGCGGGCAGGATTAAGCCCAAGGTTTCCTTAGTCAAGAAGGACGGAGAAGACGTTGGGGTGGTCATGCAAGTTCAGGATCAGGGAAAAGCGGTCTCAGAAGCCGTGGTAAACATGCAGGTAGCTGTTTCCCTAGACAAGCCCGTTGTGGGCCGTCACATAAACGAAAAAGACATACTCTATGTTCGCGTTCCTGAAACGCATGCGAAGGAGTTGCTGACTAAGTTTCAGGACCGCTTGACGACTGAAGAACTCGAATCCTTGAACGAATACGTGGAGCTGATGAGGAAGAAGACGACTCCTTTCTGGGCGGCCTAGAAGAACGAGGCTTGAGCCTCAAAGTTAGCTAACACACTGCGATTTGTCGCCTTTTTCCCTGAGAACTATGCGTTAAGGATTTACGCTTCGCTGCGCCATTATCTATCGGGCGATGAAGACATCGAGGTACGTTGATAGGGACAAAATGATTGCTTTTTCCGCTGCTGAGCCCAATAATCCAGGTAACTAAGCTTCATCCGCGCGCGTGCGAGTTTCATGCAGTATGTTTCTCTCTGACCAAGATATCGACGGCTACTTGGTACCAGTTAGGTCCCGTCTGTCTAACAATCCTGCCGAGAGGCGATTCAAATCTAACAGCCTGCTGCAGAGGGGGCAGCACTTTCGTTTTCACTTTCTCCACCGGGTCTTCCTCCTTATCTGCATGCTCAAAAGCGTAATAATGAACCCAGCCACCCCGAGGCTTCAGCGCAGATATAGCGGAATCTAGGAATTCAAGTGCTCTTTCTGGGAGAGGCATTAGAACTCTGTCAGCCGAATTTCTCAGCCTCTCTTCAACAATAGCTCTAGCATCACCTTCAATGGGAACGATTTTGTCAACTACCTTGTTCAGCAGAGCATTCTCTTGCATGTATTTCACCGCAGCGGGGTTTATGTCGATGGAGTGGACTTTCGCCGCCTTAGAGTGTTTGGCGATAGTAATCGAGTAACAGCCCACACCTGCGAACATGTTTACAACCACTTCGTCATCCTTCACTAGTTTAGCGATTCGCAACCTCTCGAAGCCAAGCCTGGGCGAAAAGTAGCAGTCTTGGACGTCGACTTTGAAGAGGCAACCGTGCTCCCTGTGAATCGTCTCAGTCCTTCGCTCTCCCGCAATCAGTTCCAACTCTCTTAGCCTATAATCGCCGGAAATGGGGCCCGACTGACGCCAGACAGACTTAACATGCTTATGTTGCTGAATCAAGGCTTCGGCAATCGCTTTTCTATGAGGCAAGAGCAGTTCAGGAATGCGAATGATAGCGAGGTCTCCAATAACGTCGTAGGACTTGTAAATCGAAGAAATCTCTTCAGGCGGCAGTATTCCTTCAAGAGCGGCTTTTAGATTGCCTTTCATAGCCATACAACTCAGCTTTTCTCATCACGTTTAGTGGTTGAAGGGTATTCCTCTTTGGTGGAGTATCTTCTCAACATAATATCTGGAGAGTTGTGCCAGTGAAAGTCCAGTTTCTTCTTCGATTTTAGCCTTGGTTCTTCGCCAAAGGTTGTTGATGGTCCTTGATCTTCGGTTATACTCTTTGATAGAGAACTCGTTGACAATCATTGCATGCTTGACTAGCTTTTCATAGTTCTCGGGTAGCCACGTTAAGGAGTAGGAACAGAAGAGCCTCCATTTTGGCGCGGGCAAGAACTCCTTATTCAATGCGAACAGTGTTTTGATCATCAACTCGACTCCATAGTTAAGGCAGTAGTGTGCACTTGCAAAGTCGCCTCTCTCAACCCAGGCCTCAGAAATCGTTCCAACGCCCTTCCTCGGAGGGCAGCAGTACCATTTTAGGTATTCGACATAGACAGCAATGCGTTTAACCCAAAAATCACTTGGAAGATGCAGTTTCTCTCTGAAGACTTCCCTGACTTTCCCCTCTAGGTCGAATACTACCTTAGCCTTGGTAAACTCCCACTTGTCAGCTTCGTCCCATTTCCATCTCTTGAAATCATCCAGAAAATGAACTTCGAGGTCTATGTCGATGCCAAAACGCTTCTCTCCGTTGAGGCCTATGCTGTAAGCTTGTGTTCTAAGGCTTCTGTCATTCTTGTCGAGAAAGACTATAATGTCTACGTCTGAGTACTTGTCTGTGAAGCCTCTCACCAAGCCGCCGATATAGACAATACCTGTTACTCCTTCATAAGTAGCCATTTGTGATGCGAGTTCGTCTGCCGCTTGCCTGAACTTTTTGATTAGGTTTTTCCCTTGCAGTTCAATCATCATCATGGCAATCATTTACATCAAAGTAGATATGTACTTATTGTTTGGCATACGT
>CAYGVX010000006.1:0-53183 GCA_964353725.1 uncultured Candidatus Bathyarchaeia archaeon | reverse complement strand
CATCATGGCAATCATTTACATCAAAGTAGATATGTACTTATTGTTTGGCATACGTCATGTTCCTAGTGCAGTTCAATAGACTTTCTTGAAGAATATCCCTGAAGACTTCCGCGTGCTTCTTCTGGTTATAACTTTGGACTCCATGCCGTTTGGCTGCTGCGCGCTTTCGTTCCACCTTTCTCTTGGAACAAGCTTAGCTTCTCAACGATGCAGGAGTAGAGGTTAGTGTGATAGTGGGTTTGTGTATAGGTCATGACATGCTCTTCACGATGAACTCCCAAGCTCCTGTGTTGACTCTGATAGTTGAAGACCGTGTGCTGGATCACAACCCCGTCATGGCGCTGTACGCGCATGCCATAAGAAAACTATCGAATCTCAAAAACGCATATAGCATGCCTTTTTGGAGTATCGTCGATGTACGATAGCCTTAAATTAAGCGTCAACCACGCATGGTTGAAGAAGGTGATAGAAGGTGTCTGAGAAGACGGGGCAGGGAGTCGTATATGAGTGTGTGAAGTGCGGAGCGGAAGTGGCCACCGACGAGCTGGATATTAGGGGCGGGGGAATTAAGTGCACCTTCTGTGGATATCGAATTCTAAAGAAGATCAGACCACCCGTAATAAAACGTGTCTCAACAGATTAGGGCTGCCATTCGACGGCTTCTAACGCCAACCTTGCCAATTCGATTTTGTCTTCTAGCGTTCGCATAACGGTGTTTGCAGTGAAAGCCTTGATGTCGAGTCCCTCAATCTTCTGTTTCTCTCTTATGTCGATCTCGTCAAAAATGAACATATCTAGCAGGTCGCGGTAGAGGAGAGCTACCGAGTAAGCCGAGACTTCCAACCCAAGTCCATTCATCAGCTTATCCGCGGGTCCTTTTATCGTGACACCTCCGACGATAGGGCTTATAGCGACAACCCTGGCCTTCGTCTTTATGAGAGAATCTCTGATTCCATTCACTGCTAGAATGGGGCCTATGCTCACTATGGGGTTGCTTGGACAAAGGATTACCGCATTGGCGTCTCTTATGGACTCGATAACTCCGGGTGCTGGATGCGAGCTTTCTGCGCCGTCAAAAACCACGTTCAAGACCCTGTCTACGGCTCCTCTCTTTACGAGATATTCTTCGAAATGCATTTCACCTGCATTAGTGACAATTCTCGGCGTCACCTTGTCGTTGGTCATTGGCAGAATCTTGACTATAAGCCCAAGAGCACTGCAAAGCTTCTGGGTCACTTGGTCAAGAGACAAACCGCCTTTCATAAGCTGCGTCCTATATATGTGGGTGGCTAGGTCTTTGTCGCCTAGCTTGAACCATGTTTCCAAGCCATATTTCTGGAACATATCGAGGCAGTAGAAAGTATCGTCTCGAATTCCCCAGCCCTTTTCCTCGTCCACCAACCCCGCCAACGTGTACATCACTATGTCTAGGTCAGGGGAAACGTGTAGGCCGTAAAGGCGTATGTCGTCGCCCGTGTTAACGATAATTGTTACGTCTTCTTGCGGCACCACTCTTATTAGGCCTTGGAGAAACTTGGCAGCACCCACCCCGCCCGAGAGACAGACCAATTTTCCAGTCAAAGAGATTGCCCTAGCTTTCTGTTTGGATAATCCTGTGCTTAATGTTGACGGTCACTAAACGCTAGTCGAGGTCTAGAAGATCTCCTTTTCCCCAACCTTTCTCAGGGTTTTTCCACGAAGTCTCACCGGGGGTCCAACTACTTCTTCCAGCCTTTTTTCGGTGGTTTTTCTCTTAACAGTCTCTCCACACACGCCAGCTGGCAGTAGTCTTCTCTTCACACACGTTGCAAAGTTGCAGTTTGCGATGCTGCACTCCTCTTCGGTCCATCTGCACCAAACATCATTGTCCCTGCAAACTTTAGCGTTTTTTCCACACTTGAACAAATCACATCTTGGGGAACAATATTTCACTTCACCCAAAGCAGACACTATCCTACATCTTTTCACGCAAAACTCGATTCAGTGCTCATCCTCAACAAAAAAGGCTTAAGGTGACAGGGCATTATAAGCTTTTCCGAACACTACTCCTTCTGCTTAGCCTTCAGTCGCCGGTAGAGGAAAACGCCCATGAAAGCCACTATCAACAGGGCTATTAGGGCTGCTGTGAGGCAGGAGCTTGTTTCTGTCGTGAAGCCGCCGATGGACACGAGATCGGCAATTCTTACCGAAACAGCCTGCGGGTCTTGAAGATACATTGTGGTTATCTCGTGGGGTTTCCCACTTATGTAAACAAGGATTCTATAGCTTCCTCCTACGAGGTCTGTGAACTTCGCTGCGCCGTTTGACCCGGTGTTCAAGGACGAGAGTGTTTTTCCTTCTCGTTCTATAGTGACGTTGGCGCCAGGTATTCCCAGCCCGAAATAGTCCACTACGTTGACATCGAGAGTTAGGCTGTACAACTTGCAGTGAACCGAGAGGTTGGTCGGTTGGTTAATGAGAAGCACCATTGTGCGGTTCACGAGCATCTCGTATCTGTACACGTCTACAAAGTACTTCCCAAACGTGGAGTTGAACGCAACTTCTCCAATCGTTCCAGTGTTCTCAGTGCCTACCAGACCGCTTAATCCCATGCTCCACTCATAAACCTCGACTTGCGCGTCCTGTAGAGCTATCCCGCTTCTATCGTAGACTTTTACTAAGAGCTGGTAGGTGGGGCAGGTTAGGTTGAACCATGTGGTAGAGGTCAAGTTGCTGACAATGGTGGCAAACGCTTGGTCGTAGCGGCTTGCTCTGATATTGTAGTTGATGTTTACGTACATGTTTCGAAAGGCAACCGTGCCTGCCAAGTCTGTCTCAAGCGACAATGGAGTGGGCGTTGCGGATGTGCCCAACCTAGTAGTATAGGTGAAGGAGACGCGGGCCTCGGCGAAAGGAACAGCCGCTCCTTCCGCGTCCTTCACTGTCACCTTGATATGAGCGAGAGAGCAGGTGATATTAATGGCGTTGGCTCCAACACGATCTCCTGGAGAGGCACCCACGCTTATCCAAGAAGTTCCGCCCACTTGCGCCTTGGCCTCGGGTCCGACCGAAACGTTCCAGAATGCCTTGAAGGTGTAGTTCGTGGCTATCAAGTTGAGGAGCACAGTTCCGTCCGCGTTAGTGTTGTTGCTTTTGACCGCATTATCTGTAATGTTGTTTGCTTCTATCAAGACTCCTTTAACGGGTTCGTTGTCCAAGTTGAGCGTTCTGACTTGGTAGTTGAAGGACTTCGAGACGACCGTGAAGCTATGTGTGTCGGGAATTGGTTTCTCAAAGCTAAGTGGTTTTGTGTTTTCAAATTCTACTCTGTAAGCTCCCAGAGAGGCATTCAAGGGTATTGTCCAGTTTGCAGTGACTATTCCCAATGGGCCTGAGGCGTTGCTGGGGGGCAGTTCAACCATGCCCCCAGTGTAGTTTATTCTTACAGTCAGGAAGTCTGTTGTGGTGTAGTTGGCGGCTTTTATGAAGACTGTCTGGAATCTATAGTACTCGGTTGCGTTTGTCAGTCCTACTGTGAAGCTCCCTGTCGCGAGGGTTTCGTCAGCTATCTCCAGTTTCAGACTATACGCCCCAACATAGAATGTATGGGGGTTCTGGTCGAACTGTGTGGGGTATGTCCTGTTTGCCTCTCCGTAACCGTCTTGGACGATTGGAATTGATATGTTGTTCGCTGAATTGGCAACGTTGTCGGGGTCGGTCACTGTCACGTTAACCAGGGTCGTGAAGTTTCCGCCGGTAACTGCAGCTATTATTGTGACGTTTGCACCTTCTTGGATTTGTTGGGGAGGGGATGGTGTTAGGGCTTTTATGATGTATTTGGTTTGGACTTGGAAATCTGCAGTAGTGGAGTTTTCCTTGGTAGCAACATCATGCAGTTTTATCAGTTGTTTTCCAAACGTGCTGTTTGGAACGGTGAAGGTTGTGGAAACAGCTGTTTGTGTCGCCGTTCCATTTTTGATTTCTCTAGTGCCGAAAAGGATTTTGTAGGAACCGTTCTGCGTGGTGATTTGCCCAGTAAGTGTGACAACGGTTCCGACGAGTCCTGTATTGGGGGAAATTTGGCTTATACTTACTTCAGCAAGCGCCTTCGGTGTATAGAGGGCTGTGAAAAAGGTTAGAACTAACAGCATAACTACTGAAAATGACACTGTTCTCTTTAGGTTGATTTTTCGCTCCATTCTTCTTCCTCTCACTTACGCGGCTAAGGGTTGACATTTCATAGTAAAGGAGCATTTTAAGCTTTATCTGTGCTCCCCGTCAAAATCGGTTACAATTCACCTTCTTGGTTCTTCCATAAGCAGTAAATACGGGTGAGCTGAGAAACCTTGACTTGAGATGGCCATATTGATCACAGACATCCTAGCCTCGGTCGCAAAGCATGAGAAATGGCGTGGGGAGCAATGCATCAACCTTATTCCCTCAGAAAATGTCATGAGCCCTCAAGTTCGCGGCTTACTCTCTTCAGAGTTGGCCCACAGGTACACGGCGCCTGACCGTTTCTACATGGGCACCCGCTTCATTGATGAGATAGAACGCTTCGGAGAGGAAATCGCAAGGCGCCTCTTCAAGGCGGACGTTGCAGACCTTCGCCCTCTCTCGGGGCATGTGGCCGACTGGATTTTCTTGGCAAACCACACTCAGCGAGGCGACACCTTAATGTGCGTCTCCGCAAACGACGGCGGCTATCCTGGGCTCTGGAAGAAGGGACTGCCCAAGTACTTGGGGTTAGAACTGGTTGCGTTTCCTTTTTCGAAGGAAGAGACGAAAATTAAGACTGAAGAGGCAAAGGCGGCTATTGTCGAGACTAGGCCCCAAGCAATAGTTTTCGGCGCCAGCCTTTTCCTCTTTCCTCACCCGGTCCGCGAATTGGCTGAGGTTGCTGAGGAAGTCGATGCACGAGTGGGATTTGACGGTTCACACGTAATGGGGCTAATCGCGGGCGGAGAATTCCAGAGCCCCCTTCAGGAAGGGGCCTCAGTCCTTTTAGGGTCAACCCACAAGACCTTTTTCGGACCACAGGGAGGGATAATACTTGCAAACAAGGAATTGGGAGAGGCTTTGAAAGGGAAGATACACCCGGCCTTCGTCGACAACGCGCACTGGAACCGGATAGCAGCGTTGACTCTGGCTCTAGCCGAGATGGAGCAATTCGGAAGAGCGTATGCCCGACAGGTCATCCGAAACGCGCAGGCTCTAGGCAGGACGCTGCATGACTTCGGTTTTCCAGCCACTGGCTCAAGCCTTGGCTACACAATGTCACATCAGGTCTTGCTGAAATATGGAGGCTATAGGCAGGGTCGAGAAGTCGCTAAACGCCTCGAGAGTGTCAACCTAATCGCCGATTGCGGCGTTAGGTTGGGTACGTGCGAGATGACAAGGCGCGGGATGAAGGAAGCGGAAATGGAGCAGGTTGCCGAACTCATCAAACGAATAATCATGGACGGGGATTCTCCAGAGAAAGTTAAGGGAGAGGTAGAAAGGCTGGCGCAAGAGTTTCAAGAAGTGGGATATTGCTTTGCCTCCTGAACCGAGAGAATGCTGAATCTCACTTTCTGGAAGGACAGAAGAATAGACAACAAAGAAGAAGCATTCATATCCGCTTTAGATGCCTATTTTCCCTAAACCGAGGCTAGCCCTTGCAACCGTCGATGCCTAACCAGCTCCTGCAACTTCTTAAGGCCCAGAAGTATCACATGGTAGGTCAGCATTCAGCGGTGAAGCTTTGCAGGTGGCTCCACAACACTCTGGTCCACGGCCAGCCCTGTTACAAGCAAAGGTTCTACGGAATACGAACTCATCAATGCATACAAATGACCCCGGCAGTGTTCAGCTGCACTATGCGTTGTCTTTTCTGCTGGAGAGCTCAAAGCGGAGATTGTGGGCTCAGGTGGGAAGAGACAACTCTGCCAGCATATGACGAGCCCCAAGACGTTGTGGAAGAATGTGTAAAGACGCAGGTTAGGCTTCTGAGCGGCTACAAAGCAAACCAGAAAGCTGACCCTGAGATGTACCGAGAGGCCCTGAGGCCGAGGCATGCGGCGATAAGTCTAACGGGGGAACCTACTCAATATCCTAAGCTAAGCGAGCTGATCAGTACGTTCCATAGAAGGGGCTTCACAACGTTTCTAGTATCCAACGGCACGAACCCTGTTGCCCTACATGATCTGGACGAGGAACCCACTCAATTGTACATTTCAACCTGCGCTCCAGACAAGAAAACCTTTCAAGAAACGTGTCGACCCCAAGTCCCCGAAGCGTGGGAAAAGTTGAAAGAAACTCTAGCCCTACTGCCAAGCTTCGAATGTCCCACTGTAATGCGCATAACTCTGGCACGACATCTCAACCTGAAAAACCCTGAACTCTACGCAACACTCGTCGAAAAAGCCAACCCCACATACGTCGAGCCAAAGGCCTACATGCACGTTGGCTTCTCCAGGCTGAGACTAACGTATGCGAACACGCCTTCGCACCAGGAAATCAGAGACTTTGCTTACGCACTGGCTGAAAAAACTGGTTACAGAGTGCTCGACGAGTCTACGGAAAGCCGAGTAGTCCTGCTAAGCAGGCTCGAGAAGCCGATCAAGCTGACATGAAGCCTTTTTGTGCAAAGTCTTTAAGACAACTCCGCGAACATCTCTCAAGAGGATCTCGGAGTCCAAGAGCATGTCGCTACGCAAGATTTTGGGCGGAATTGAGGACGAAGTAGGGAATAAAGAGGAATTCAAGGACGAGTTGTACGAGGCTATGCGGAAGGCAACACGATTCTCAAAACAAGCAATATTCGCTTTGCACAGAGGAGACCCAAAAAGGACCTCCAAATTGCTGAAAGACGCGGAAAAGCTCTTCTCCAAGCTTGACGAGGTTCCGCTGGTTCGTGGAGAGCTTGCTTACTCGGGAATCGTGGACTCTGCTTTCCAAGAATACGCGGAAGCCCACATCCTTCTCAACCTCATAGAGAATGGAGGATTTGTGAGCCCTAAACGTATCCATGTGCCATCAACTTCATACCTGCTTGGGTTAGCAGACGTAGTAGGCGAGCTTAGGCGCAGAGCCTTAGACTCTCTCAGGAGAGGAGACTTGAGAACCGCGGAGAAGAGCCTTGAGCACATGGAGCTCATCCACGATGAACTCATGGGGCTGGAGAAAGCTCTTCAATCTGTTCACGAACTGCGGCGAAAAACCGACATAGCAAGGCGGGTGATAGAAGCAACACGTGGAGACATCTCTACGGAAGTGCGTAGAGACTCCTTGGAACGTTCGATCAATCGTCTTGAGAAAACCATTAAAGCAGAGGCGAAGAAAGGGCGCTGAGGTTTGTCTTCAAAACCAGACCACCGGAAAGTCCCATCATGGTTCTCCGTTGAAAAGGCTCGCGAAGCGCAACTTCATGCTTCAAAACACGTAATCCGACGAAACATGCTGCCCGAGAAGATACGTTACGTTGCAGGAGTAGATGTAGCTTATTCAAAAGGATTCTCAATCGGCGCCGTGGCGGTTCTCGAATACCAGTCTCTCTCCCTAGTCGAATCAGGAACCGCCAGGCTCACCACAAGGTTTCCCTATATTCCCACCCTGCTATCCTTCAGAGAGGTTTCACCCTCAGTTGCAGCCATTAGCAAGCTGCGTTTGCAACCAGACGTTTTCCTCGTTGATGGGCAGGGAATTGCCCATCCCTACAGATTCGGGTTTGCCAGCCACCTCGGCATCGTCATAAACAAGCCGACTATTGGAGTGGCAAAAAGCCCTTTGACGGGAGAAGCTCATCAATTCACCAGAGAGGGCTGGGCACCTATCATCGACAAAGGAGAGACTGTGGGAGCGGCTCTTATAACCAAGAGTGGCACAAGACCACTTTACGTAAGTGTTGGACACATGGTTTCTCTGAAAAAAGCTGTAGAAATAGTTAAGCACTGCACCATAAACACGCGAATTCCGACACCAACTCTCGACGCACACAACCTTGCAACACAGGAAAAGCGGAGAAACCACAAATAGCCCGTGAACAAAGAGAAATGTGAGGAAAGGCTTTGAACGTCCGCTTACGGCGTACTGTAAATCTGATAAGAAACAAGAAACTCAAGACACAGGTTTCAGAGGTAGTTGAGAACCCGAGAGTGGAGATAGGCGAAGCCATGTATTCAGGGCTGTCTATTGATGACTCCCCTGCGGGTCTGTCGCGTCACCATAGCTACCCAGGTGGCTTCGTTGAACACGTCGTTGCGACTACTGAGGTTGCTTTGACGCTTTGCGATGTGTCGGAGAGAGTGTATGGGGGTAAGGTGGACCGCGACCTCGTTGTGGCGGGCATCGTTCTCCACGACGTTTTTAAACCTTTGACTTACCAACTAGAGGGGGAGCATTATGTCACCACGAGCCTCGGGGAGCACTTGGATCACCTCACTTTGGTAACTGCTGAGTTGATTCGGAGAGGGTTTCCGCTGGATCTGGTGCATATAGTTTGCGCTCACCACGGAGGGCAGGCTGGACCAATGTGGCCTAGAACAGTTGAGGCTTTGATCTGTCACCTTGCAGACCAAGCGGATTCTCAGTTGAATGGGGAGGTGCTGCGGGCTGCCAGGTACCTCTCGCGAACGGCTACGGGAGAGGAGTTGTCTTTCTTGACTTCGAAGGAGGCCTTCGAAATAGTTCGTTCGAAGTCGGTCGAAGGTTGGGAGGGCGTGGGCAAGACTATGGGGAGGATAAAGCGAAGAAGAACGAGTCGGCTATAGCTGTATTATTCGAGTCTCTTGAGTCTTCGTGTCCAATAACGCTATTGTTGGTTTTCTACTCAAGTAGCCGCATGCCTCTCCAGGATTGATGACTGTTGTCTTGCCCTTCTTGTAGATTCGCGCTTCATGCGTGTGTCCGTGAACCACTACGTCGTAGCTTTGAGAGTCCACTAGCGACTGAAAAAGTTCTCCATCATCATGAAGCAACGCAACCTTCAACCCGTCAACGTTGACTTCTGCGAAGTTGCCTCGAATCTCCGCTCCTTCAACTTCCGCAAACCTTCTCTTCAGGAACTCGTGATCCCCGTCATTGTTTCCGAAAACGCCGATTAGCTTGGCCTCCAGCTTCCTAAGGCGCACTACGGTGAAGGGCGATACGTAGTCGCCTGCATGGAGCACAATCTCCGCTTTTTCTTTATTGAACGTTTCTATCGCCCTTTCGACTAGGGGCAGGTTGTCATGAGTATCTGCTATTATGCCTACTCTCAATTTCTTTCATCTACTGACGAGTTGGACGCCGACTTGAAAAGCTTTTTTCATCATGTTCTCGTTGTCTTGGACTCCGCCATAGTTTTCATCACCATGAGGATAGAAAATGGTCTCGGCGAGTTTGATGTTTGCCCAATTGAAGAATCCTTTGACAGTTACTAGCATAGTCCCGAATTCCTGTTCTGTACCTGCCACGGCGATAAGAACTCCAATCTTCTCTTTCTTTAGCCTTCTCATGAACCCATAACTTCCGTCGGGGCGCTTCGTGTATGGCATTAGGCAATTTGAACGGTCTATCATCAGCTTTACTTGAGCGCTGACAGTGTCGAAGTAGACTGGAGACCCTAACACTACCAAGTCGCATTTTTCGAGTATGCTGTAGATCTGTTCCATGTCATCTTTGAAGAAGCAATATTTCGGGTATGGGTCTTTGCCGCAGTCTTGGCATGGTTTCATGTTCAAGTCATTAAGGTATATTTTTGTGACTTCTGCTCCCTGGCTCTTTGATCCTTCCAGCGCTTGTGAGACTAGGATGTCCACGGTGCCCTTCTTGTTCGGGCTTCCAACAATTCCACATGCTCTCATGCGCACGCATCCCCCAGTGGTTGGTAGAGGTAAGTTGCTTTTGTCTTAACTTGTTTGCTCTGCATTTTTCGCCGCTCTGCCAGCTTGCTTCCGCCTATTCTGTTCGAATTGGGGTCATGTTTACGTTTGTAAACGTTTATATCCACGAGAACCTTTTGAGACTATGAAGGTCCCCGCTTGGAAGCTTCCGACAAGAGGTCTGACAAGAGACTGCAAAAACTGCTCAAGGAAAGAGCTATAGAAATACCGAGGGGGCAGGTAGCTATATTGGAAGAGCGTTGCAAAGGCTGTAGTTTTTGCATCGAGTTCTGCCCCAGAAAAGTTCTTGTCCAGTCTGACAAATACAACTCGACTGGTTATCGCCCGCCCATGCTGGTTGAGGAAGAACCCCTCAAGGTTTGTGCTAACTGTGGTTTCTGTATGCTTATCTGTCCAGAATTTGCCATCCACGTTAAACCGAGGCAGAACAAATGAGCAGCCAGCAAGCCCAATCAACCAACTACTACAGTGGCAACATTGCCTTGGTAGAGGGCGCAATCAAAGCGGGCTGCCGGTTCTTCGGTGGCTACCCCATCACCCCGTCAACAGAGATTGCGGAAACCTTTGCCAGAAGAATGCCCCAGATCGGCGGCGTTTTCATACAAATGGAAGACGAAATCGGCTCGATAGCCGCAGTTTTAGGTGCCTCTTGGGCCGGAGTGAAGTCGATGACCGCCACTTCTGGTCCCGGGTTCAGCCTAATGATGGAACACATCGGCTTGGGTGTCATGCTTGAAACGCCCTGTGTGATCGTTGACGTCCAAAGAGGAGGACCGTCGACGGGTCTGCCGACACTGCCCGCCCAAGGCGACGTGATGCAGGCGAAATGGGGTTCTCATGGAAGCTATGAAATAATCGCAATATCTCCGAACTCGCCCAACGAAGCCTTTACACACGCAATCAAAGCCTTCAACTTGTCGGAGGAGTATCGGGTGCCAGTAATAATATTGATGGATGAATGCGTTGCCCATATGTATGAGAAGGTGAAAGCTCCCACGGACGACAAAATCAAGATAGTTGAGAGGAAGATGGCGGTCGATAAAGAGAACCACTTTCCCTTTAAGCCAGACGAAGACTTGGTGCCGCCGATGGCTATTGCTGGTCAGGGCTTCCGCTTTCACGTTACAGGTCTCACCCACGACGAAAAAGGATACCCTTCCGCCAGTCGCGAGGCGCAGAACAAGTATGTTAGAAGGCTGAATGACAAAATCAGGATCAATGCCTGGAAGATATGGGAACTGGACGAGTTCTGCATGGACGACGCCGAGGTTGCGGTAATATCGTTCGGGGCAACAGCTAGGTCATCCCTTAGAGCAGTGAAAAAGGCCAGAGAGGAGGGAATAAAGGCAGGGCTCGTCAGGCTTGTTACGATATGGCCCTTCCCAGAAAAGCCAATAAGAGATTATGCGGCAAAGGTCAAGGGCTTTGTCGTCGCCGAAATGAATTATGGACAGATCTCTCTAGAAATAGAGAGATGCTCCAGCGGAAAACCCGTAATACTGTCTGGAAATCTGGGCGGGGAGGCGCACACGGCTGATGAAATACTCGACAAGATAAGAGAGATGAAATGATGCTGCAACAAGAATATGACATCTTTCTGAGCAAATACTTCAGGATGGAAAGGCTCCCTCACATCTGGTGCCCTGGCTGCGGAATAGGCACGGCCGCCCACTCGCTCGTACATGCAATAGACAAAAGCGGTATAGACCTCGACACAATCGTCACTGTCTCGGGTATAGGATGCACAGGCAGAGCCGCTGGATATTTGAACTTCGACTCTTTTCATGTTCTCCACGGCAGAGCCATCCCGTTCGCAGTAGGCCTAAAGCTCGCCAACCCAAAGCTCAACTTGATAGTGTTCAGCGGCGACGGCGACCTCTTCGCAATAGGCGGCAACCACTTCATCCACGCAGCAAGACGAAACCATGACATGCTCGTAGTCTGCGTCAACAACTTCAACTATGGCATGACCGGAGGACAGTGCGGTCCCACCTCTCCCCTAGAGTCTTCTACGACCACATCTCCTTACGGTTGCATAGAACCCGCTTTCAATCTTCCATGGCTTGCAGCCTCCTGCGGAGCAACCTACGTAGCTAGGTGGACAATCCTGCAAGTTAGGCAGCTCACTAACACACTGCAGGAAGCCTTGCAGAAGAAGGGATTCAGGTTCATCGAAATTCTATCACCCTGCCCAGTCAACTTTGGCAGGAGGAACGACCTGCCGGAGGGTATCGACGAGCTCAAGATGTACCAGAAATACTCCACGATAGCCAACTTTGCAGACCCGAAGATTGCCGAGATAAAATGGGAAGGCGAAATAGTGGTCGGAAAATTCGTGGACAAAGAACAGCCAACCTACGAGGATAGGTTGAAGGACATGATTGAAAGAGCAAGCGGGGGACGGCGTGAGTAGAGTAGAGGTCTTGCTTGTCGGGACAGGCGGCCAGGGAATCGTGCTACAAGGCTACATACTCGGGAGAGCAGCCGCCCTCCACGGAGGCAAAGAGAGCACGTTCATACCGAGCTACGGAGCCGAAGCCCGGGGCGGGGAATCGAAAGCGCAGGTTATCATATCTGACGAGCCGATCGACTATCCATACGTCACGAAAGCCGACGTTATGGTGGCGATGGCCACGCATGCGTACGAAAAATTCATCTACACCCTGAAAGAAGACGGTGTACTCCTGTATGATGATGAGCTTGTTCAGCTGAACGAGAAAAGCTGCAGCATCAAGAAGTTCGGCATACCTGCGACGAAGATAGCTGAAGAATTGGGAAACAGAGTCATTGCCAACATAGTCATGCTCGGCTTCCTCGCCGAGGCAACAAGAGTAGTCAGCCATGAGGCGATGGAGAAAGGGGTTGCTGACAGTGTGCCCAAAAAGTTCCTAGATCTCAACGTTAAGGCGTTCCATAGGGGCTGCGATTATGCCGCCTCTAAACCAGCGGTGGAGGTTCATGGATAAAAAGATCGGCGTATTCGTCTGTCACTGCGGCAGGAACATCGCCTCCACTGTAGACGTGAAGAAGGTTGTGGAAGACATTGCTGAGCATCCGAACGTGGCTCACAGCGAAGAGTACAAGTACATGTGCTCCGAAATCGGGCAGAAACTCATCAAAGACGCAGTCAAGTCCAAGAAGCTCACCGGAGTAGTAGTCGCAGCTTGTTCGCCCAGCCTGCACGAGCAGACTTTCAGGAAGGCATGTGAGTCTGCGGGGTTGAATCAGTACAAATGCGAGATAGCGAACATACGAGAACAGTGTAGCTGGGTTCACGACGACGTTGGAAAGGCAACTGACAAGGCTTCTGCAATTGCCAGGAGCATGGTTGCCAAGGTCGTAGACAACAGTCAGCTCAACCCGATAATGGTCGATGTCAAGAAGAGATGCTTGGTGATTGGCGGAGGTATCGCTGGGGTTCAAGCTGCTCTCGATGTGGCAAACGCAGGAATACCGGTCACTCTAGTCGAGAAGTCGCCTACACTGGGCGGGAAGATGGCTCAGCTGTCTGAAACCTTTCCAACCCTCGACTGCGCCCAATGCATTCTTACGCCGAAAATGGCTGAGGCCGCCCATCATCCGAACATTCAGCTGCTCACTTTAAGCGAAGTCGTATCTGTGGATGGCTACATCGGCAACTTCCACGTCAAAATTAAGTCGAAGCCCAAATACGTGAACCCTGAAGTCTGTAACCTGTGCGGCGACTGCGCTGAGGTTTGCCCTGTCTTCTCCCTGAACGAGTTTGACAAGGGTCTAAGCATACGGAAAGCCATTTACATGCCCTTCCCACAAGCCGTTCCATCAAGCTACACCATGGATGCGTCCCTCTGTCTGGGTCCCAACCCGCTGGTGTGTTCCAAATGCATGGAAGTATGCGAGCCCAAGGCGATTAACCCTGATGCGCGTGAGAAGACTATTGAAGACGATTTTGGCGCGGTAATAATTGCAACGGGCTTCGATGTTTTTCCAAAGGAGAGCATTGGAGAATACGGCTACGGTCTCATGGAAGATGTAGTGGATTCGCTGCAGTTTGAAAGACTGCTCTCTTCAAGTGGTCCAACTGGGGGCGAGATAAAGAGACCGAGTGACAAGAAACCTGTGGAGAAAATCGCCTTTATCCAGTGTGCAGGCTCCCGCGACACTAACTACTTGGGGTACTGCTCCAAAATTTGTTGTATGTACACGGCGAAACACTCTATTCTATTCAAACACAGGGTTCCTCAGGGCGAGGTCTACGTGTTCTACATCGACGTCAGGACCGGAGGCAAGGGGTATGAAGAATTCTACCAAAAAGCTCAATCTGAGCATAAAACTGTCTACATCAAGAGCAAGCCCAGCAAGGTTTACCTGAACAGGAGAGGTAACCCTGTTGTCGTAGCCCAGGATCTGTTGACTAACAAGAAGATTGAACTCGAGGCTGACATGGTTGTCCTCGCGACGGGGATTGTTCCGTCGCTGAATAAGGAGCTTGCGAGTGAGCTGAAGATGTCCGTCGACAAGCATGGGTTTGCCCAGGAAGTGCACCCCAAGCTTAGACCAATTGAATGTGCGTCGGAGGGGCTTTTCATATGCGGGGCGATTCATGGACCCAAAGACATATCGGAATCGGTTTCTCAGGCAAGTGCGGCTGCCGCAAAGGCTCTCGCAATACTGTCAAAGGACAAGATACTCCACGAACCGATTATAGCTGAAGTTGAAGAAGACATGTGCAGCGGTTGCGGTCTCTGCATCACGTCTTGTCCATACCATGCAATCAAGATCGAGGAGAACGTGGCCAAGGTCAACGGCGCCATCTGTACAGGATGCGGCGCATGTGTCTCAACATGCCCCTGTGGAGCCATGGCGGTGAGGAACCACCGAGACAAAACCTTCTGCGAGATGATACGCGAAATCATGGAAGTGAGCGCAAAGTGAGCGACAAGCTAACGCTGAAAACAGTCAAGTTCATCTCCAACATGTACCCCTCCACTGGAGCGGACCTGAGTGGGATAGAACACGCTCCGGTCATAGCGACGAAAAGAGTTCTAGGCTCCGGCAGGAACAGCTTCCAGTTTGCCGTGGTGCACACGGATCATGTCTCACTCCGCATTCTCGGCTGTTGCAACAATGGAAGCCTCACGAGGAAGGTGCAGACTTGAACAAACTCATCGAACAGATACTGAGGATAAGCGGCGAGGACACGTTCGCCTGTTACCAGTGTGGAAAATGCTCCAGCTGCTGCCCCGTAGTGGAGGAAATGGACATAATGCCCAGCCAGATGATAAAGCTCGTTCAGCTCGACGACGCCGACGTTTTAGCCGAGGTGCTGGGCTCAAACACGCCCTGGAAATGTACCTCCTGCTTCAACTGCACCTTCGTCTGCCCCAGAGGCGTTAACGTGGCGGGTGTTATGGAAGCACTGAGATTGATATCCCTCCGCAAAAGCGTCAACAAAGTTAACCTTAGAACGATTGAAGGGATTGAGGGGATGCCGCAGGTGTTGCTGGTTGCGGCCGCGAGGAAAGCGACTGGGTGAGCATGTGTGAAGCTTCTTTACTACCCTGGCTGCGCGCTCAAGTCAACGGCTGCTGAGCTTGAAAGAAGCACGTTTGCTGTAGCTCGCCTGCTTGGGGTGGAGTTGACGGAGCTTGACAAGTGGTACTGTTGCGGCGTCATGCACAACCTCGCCGTTGACAGTGAGATGTACTTTGTTGCCCCCGCCCGAAACTTGAGCCGAGCCCAAGTAATGGCGAGAGAACTTGGTCTTCCAAAGAAGCTTGTCACGGTGTGCTCTATGTGTTACAGCACGCTGAAACAGGCGAACTCGGTGCTCAAGTCGAACCTTGGGAAGCTCGAGAAAATCACCAAGTTCATGGATACGGAAGAGCCCTACAATGGAGAGATGGAGGTTATCCACTTCTCGGAGCTTTTCAAGGATTTCCTGCAGAACAAGACTCTAGAGAAGGATGTTAAGAGATCTCTGAATGGCTTGCGAGTGGCCCCATACTACGGTTGTGTGCTTCTGAGACCGAAGGAAACTGCCATAGTTGACCCTAATGATCCTGACGTTTTTGAGGGAATAATCAGCGCAGTGGGGGGTGTTCCCGTGTCCTATCCGAAGCGAGATGAATGCTGCGGGTCCTACCAGACAGTCCTCTCAAGGGAGATCACTCTTAGCAAAGGCTCTGAAATATTGGGGTCTGCAGAGGAGTGGGATGCGCAGCTTGTGGCTACGATGTGCCCCCTGTGCCACTTCAACCTGAAGCTGTCAAGAGAAGAGTCGGAGAAGGGAAAACGTCATGGGCTTTTGCCGACCCTGTATCTCACTGAGGTATTAGGCTACGTTTTCGGCTTTGACGACATCTTAACCGAAGGAAGTAAGGAATTGATGAACCAATTGGTTGAAAATCCGCCCAAGGAGAAGTGAATGCAGTGAGTAGACATAGATTGATAAAGATCTACGCTACGGGTCAAGAATACTCTGTTCCTGCTGACTTGACGATTATGAAGGCGATGGAGTTCATAGGCTACAAGTACATCAGGGGAATCGGCTGCCGAGGCGGTTTCTGTGGCGCGTGCGCGACTGTCTACCGGAACAAGAACGACTATCGACTATACACCGGCTTAGCCTGTCAGACTACGGTTGGAGACGGAATGTACTTGGTTCAAATCCCCTTCGTTCCAGCCGAGAAACAGCGTTACGAGTTGACCACTCTGAAACCCGACACCTCGTCTATCATGGGACTTTACGCTGAGATAGCTCGATGTGTAAGCTGCAATGCATGCACGAAGGCATGTCCTCAAGAAATAGAAGTCATGGATGCCGTTCAGTCTCTCCTCAGAGGAGACTTAACGAAGACCGCGAACCTGACTTTTGACTGCATCGCATGCGGGCTATGCTCCCTCCGATGTCCTGCTGAGATACAACATCCCAACGTCTTTCAGGTGGCTAGGAGGCTTCATGGAAGGTATGTTTTGAAGAGATCAAAGAGCCTCGAACAAAGAGTGGGAGAGGTTGAGAAGGGAACGTATGAAAAGGAGCTGCAGGAGTATACACGGAAAAGTGTTGAGGAGTTGAAGAAAGCTTACTCGGAAAGGGTGATAGAGCCATAGGATGCGTGAACAGGATGAGTGAACAATCTTATTCCAAAGAAATGGAAGACTCGATGCACCAAGTGGAGAACACTAGGGAGAGACGGCTGAAACAGAAGCTTCCCGCTTTGTCCCTGAAAGAGAGAGAAGCGCTTCTTAATGCATGGCATCCGGATTATAAGGAAGGGACAAAGCGTACACTGAAGCTAGGTGCGAACAAGGGCGATGCATTCTATGCAGAAGTTGCAGACATGATCGAGGCATACCCCCTCATAGACCCCTCGGAAATAGACCTCGGCAAGATAGACCACGACGTGGGCATACTCGTAATCGGTGGAGGAGGTGCAGGAGCGGCAACCGCCCTCTGGGCGCACTACAACGGTGTAAAGAGCGAGGACATACTAATTGCCACGAAGCTTAGGTTCGGCGACTCGAACACGATGATGGCGCAAGGAGGAATACAAGCCGCCGACCGAGCTGAAGACAGCCCCGCAATCCACTACCTAGACATCATGGGCGGCGGCCACTTCACAAACGCCACTGAACTCGTGAAGGCACTGGTAGAGGATGCGCCTTCAATAATAAAGTGGCACGAAGAGCTCGGAGTAATGTATGACAAGCAAGAGGACGGCGAGATGGTTCAGATACACGGGGGCGGAACGAGCAAGAAGAGAATGCACACCTGCAAGGACTACACTGGCTTGGAGATAATGCGGGTTTTGAAGGACGAAGTCCTAAACAAGGAAATCCCTGTGCTTGAATTCTCGCCAGCGATAGAGCTGCTCACAGACGAGCATGGCGGAGTGAGTGGTGCAGTCCTCTGGAACATCGAAACAAAGGAATACGCAATAGCCAAAGCAAAAGCCGTTGTGCTGGCAACAGGTGGTTTCGGTAGGCTCCACCTCCAGGGCTTCCCAACAACAAACCACTACGGAGCAACAATGGACGGCGTGGTAATCGCATACAGAGCAGGAGCAAAACTGAGAGACTTGGACTCGGCGCAGTACCACCCCACAGGGGTCGGTTACCCCGAACAGATATTCGGTCTTCTGATAACCGAAAAGGTGAGGAGTGTGGGAGCCCAGCTAGTGAACGTCGACGGCGAGCAATTCATATATCCCCTTGAGCCGAGGGATGTCGTTAGTGCGGCGATAATCAAAGAATGCTACGGGCAAAAGAGGGGCGTAGCCACCCCAACAGGAGTGCAGGGAGTATGGCTTGACATACCGATGATAGAAGACTTGAGGGGAAAGGGCGCAGTCATGCAGCAACTGCCCGCTATGTACAGGCAGTACAAACGCTTCGGAATCGACATATCCCGCAAACCAGTCCTAACCTTCCCCACGTTGCACTACCAGAACGGCGGAGTCGCCATAAACGAGAACGCCGAAGCCCTCGACGCCTCCGACAAAAAGATGCGCGGATTCTACATAGCTGGCGAAATAGCTGGAGGAATACACGGCAAAAACAGGCTGATGGGCAATTCCCTCCTCGACATAAACGTTTTCGGAAGAAGAGCGGGCATATCCGCAGCCCACTACGTGAAAGGAAAACACGAGAAATCCAAAGTCTCACTGGCACACACCGTGAGATACGTGGAGGCATTGAAGGAATCCGATATACCAGAAGCCCGTAAGGCCCCAATAATCCTCCCCGAGTATCGCGGGAAAGCGGCACTATCAAGAGCTCTGCAGCTCTTCCCAATCTAGCCTGCTCACCACACCCTCTCTTTCTCATCATCATACAACCCAAGCAACTGCGAAACATCTATAACAAAAACGGAAAATAGAGGGGACTGGCTGAGAAAATGAGGACAGTGAAAACAGTTCTGTACGGAGTAGGCGCAGTCGGTAGCCTCATAGCAAGATTCCTCCTCCAAAAAAAGGGAATAGAAATAGTCGGCGCCATTGACGTGGCGAAAGAAAAAGTGGGCAGAGACCTTGGCGATATCCTGGGAACAGTCAAACCTCTCGGTATAAAGGTATCCAACGACACCCACGGAATACTCACCAAGACTAAGCCCCATATCGTTATACACACAACCTCCTCATACCTCAAAGACGTCTTTCCACAACTGCAGGAGATCGTCAGACACGGCGTCGACGTGGTCTCAACCTGCGAAGAGCTTTCCTACCCTAGCCTCACAGAGCCTCAACTAGCCCAAAAACTCGACAGATTGGCCAAAAGGAACAAAGCCACAGTACTCGGCACGGGCATAAACCCCGGCTTCCTCATGGACACCTTAGTAATCACACTCACTGCACCATGCCAGAAGATAGAGAGAGTAAAGGCAGTCCGAGTCATGAACGCTGCCACCCGCCGCGTGCCCTTCCAGAAGAAGATCGGTGCTGGTCTAAGCAAAGACAGTTTCCACAAAGCCATCGAGAAGAGACACATAACAGGGCATGTGGGCTTGGAGCAGTCTATTGCCATGATCGCCGCAGCTCTGAGCTGGAAGCTGGAGAAAATCGAGGCGTCTCCCGTAGAGCCGGTGATCGCCAAAAAAGCCGTCAAGAGCAAAGCTGTCAAGGTCAAAGCTGGATACGCCGCGGGCTTGAGACAAATAGCCCGAGGGTACAAGAAAGGAATAGAAGTGATCACTCTCGACTTCCAGGCTTACATCGGAGCAGAGGAAGAGTACGACTCTGTGACGATTGAAGGAGTCCCCTGCATCAATCAGAGGATTACGCCATGCGTGCACGGGGATACTGGCACTATTGCCATGGTGGTTAACGCTATTCCCAGGGTCATCAATGCGCCACCAGGGTTGGTGACCATGAAGGATCTGCCTCTGCCTTCCGCCGCGACCGAGAGCATAGTTGCCTATCTACACTGAGCGGGGATACAGTGTATGAAGCCTAGGGTGGACATTAACTGTGACTTGGGCGAAAGCTTTGGTCGCTTCAAGATCGGACACGACGATGAAATCATGCCTTTTATAACATCGGCTAACATTGCCTGCGGCTTTCACGCGGGCGACCCCGTGGTCATGGCTAAAACTGTGAGGCTGGCTAAAGAGAATGGGATCGCGGTGGGGGCGCATCCAGGGTTTGCCGATTTGACGGGGTTTGGGCGCCGATACATGGAGCTTTCGAAAGAGGAAGTCGTCAACATTGTGCTCTATCAGGTAGGCGCCCTGGAAGCCTTTGCGAGGGTAGCAGGCGTCGATTTGCAGCATGTTAAGCCTCATGGGGCTCTCTACAACGCTGCAGCCAAGAACGAAGACTACACCAAAGCTATAATCGAGGCCGTCTACGCCTTGAACCCGAGGCTGGTGATCTTTGCCCTTGCAGGGTCTATGATGGCGAGGATGGCAGAAGAGGCTGGGCTGCGTGTGGCACATGAGGTTTTCGTTGACAGGGCTTACAGCCCGGACGGTAGTCTGATCCCCCGTAGCGTGGCGGGGGCGGTGATTGAGGATGTGAGCCTTGCTGCGAAGAGGGCAGTGAGGATTGTGAAGGAGAAGAGAGTTGCAGCCGTCGACGGTCATAACGTGGAGTTCGGCAAAGTGCACACTATCTGCGTTCATGGTGACACTTTAAACGCGGTTGGGCTGGCAAGGGCTTTGAGGGAAGCGCTCTTGGCTTCAAGGGTTGAAATCGTGCCAGTAGGCACTTTTGTATAGGTGCAGTCTTTGTATCAGAGCGCTAAGTATCTGCCTGTGGGCGACAAGGCGCTTCTGGTCGAGTTTGGCAACACCGTAGATCTCGACGTGAACCGAAAGGTGCACGCGCTCGACCAAGCATTATTCCAGGCAAGGCTGAGGGGAGTGGAGGAATGTGTGCCTACTTATCGTTCGCTTCTCGTTTACTACGACCCTTCTGAGACGAGTTACGAGCGGCTGATCTATAGGCTGAAGGATTTGGAGTTGCGGTTGGGCGAGTTCAGCGTCTCCTTCCGGAAACGGGTAATCGATGTGCCCGTGGTTTATGGCAGTGAATATGGTCCCGACCTTGGCCACGTGGCCAACTATCACAGTCTCAGAGAGGAGGAGGTGGTTCGGCTGCATGGTGGCAGAGACTACACAGTGTACATGATTGGCTTTCTCGCGGGCTTCCCCTATTTGGGTGAGGTTGCCGACGAGATTGCGACGCCCAGGTTGAAGACGCCTCGTCTACGGGTTCCAGCAGGCTCAGTGGGGATAGCTGAGAAGCAGACGGGCATATACCCACGAGAGTCTCCAGGTGGCTGGCAAATTGTAGGGCGAACTCCTCTGGACTTGTTTGACGTTAAGAAGCATCCACCAGCCTTGATATTGCCTGGAGACACCGTGCGGTTTAGGCCAATTGGGAAAGAGGAGTTTGACAGCTCCTCTAGGAAGGGTTAGCGTGAAGCTGTGCAAAGTGACTAAGCCGGGATTCTTCACATCGGTTCAAGACTCTGGCAGGTTCGGCTTCCAAAGATACGGTGTGCCTGTCTCAGGGGCGATGGACACTTATGCTTTCACCGCAGCGAATCTCTTGGTGGGCAACAAGCCTAACGACGCCTGCTTAGAAGCAACCTTTCTTGGTCCGGAACTGCTGTTTCTCAGCGAAGCCCAAGTAGCCGTTACCGGCGCTGCCTTCTCGCCTACGATTAACTGGGAAAAGGTTGCTTGTTGGCGGACTCTGCGGATCCGCCGCGGCGACGTGTTTTCCTTCGGGTCTTCGCAGAATGGTTGTAGGGTGTACCTTGCTGTGAGGGGAGGGATGGACGTGCCCACGGTGTTGGGGAGCAAATCAACCTATGTTCGCGGCAGCTTCGGAGGTCTTCAGGGAAGACAGCTGAAAGCCGGTGACGTCCTAGAAGCTCAAGAACCAGTTAAGCCGCTCGCTTCAGGTTTCTCGATGCCCAAAGAGTTGATCCCCGAATACGCCCGCGAGTTGACGGTTGAAGTCGTGCTTGGGCCTCAGCACGAATACTTTACAGAACGGGGCTTGGAGACTCTTCTCTCCAGCGTCTACGAAGTAACCTCCGAGTCTGACAGAATGGGCTATAGACTCGATGGGGCGGATGTGGAGTCGAAGGGGGTGACCGGCATTGTTTCAGACGCGACACTCGGCGGGGCTGTTCAGGTGCCGAGAGACGGCAAGCCCATTATCCTGATGCGGGACGCACATACAACGGGCGGCTACCCCAAAATAGCCGTAGTAACGACCCCGGACGTTTCCCGTCTAGGGCAAGCCAAATCGAGCGACAAGATAAGGTTCTCTAGAGTTTCCCTAAGCAAAGCACGCGAAAAGTTGATGGAATACCGGAAAGCTCTCAGCCTGCTAATGAGCAGGTTAATCGAATCCAGGCTCTAATGGTCAGGTGTTTTCTGCCTCTTTTCCTTTCGAACCCTCAACAAGCTGAACAGCCCAATCGTGATGGTCAATAATACTGCGAAGAAAGTCATCAAATGAAACCCTAGGATATAGTCGCCGGTTAGGTCTCTTGCTGACCCCACGAGGTATGGTCCTCCCAAGACTCCAATGTTTAAGCATGCCGTCATGATTCCGAAGGCTAGGCCGAGGTTTTCTGGTTTCACTATCTTCGGGGGCAAGGAGTAAGTCGGCGCGGGCACGAAGGATGCGGCTATCCCTATCAGTATCAAGAAGGAGACAACAAAGGATGATGTGGGAACTAAGAAAATCAGAGCAGCTAGAAGGACACCGCCAGCACCTATAAACATGTTCTCTCTTCCAAATCTGTGCACAACATAGCCCACCCCGGGGCTCAGAAACAGAGAGCCAAACATTACAAGACTTGACATTAAACCAACAGAGCCGATCTCGTAACCCCTGCTTACTAAGAAGTCTGGAGAAAAAGTTATGAAAGAGATGAGAGTTGCATTGAACCACATCCAAGAAAGCCCCACAAACCAGATGGAAGACCCTAACCCGACCAAGTCCACCATTACTCTGCTCCTTGCTTTCCGAGCTTCCTCGACAGGCTCTCTGTATAGCAGCAAGAAAGTCAAAAGTGCCACGACGCTCACTAGGGTTGTTACAAAAATCGGCACCTGCCACCCAAGGCCCTGGCTCATCACAGTGAAGACATTCAAGCTCAGTATCGTGCCCAGCGGCATTGCAGTGTTGTATACACCCATTCCCAACCCCAATTCTTTGCCAACAAACCACTTGGACAGGAGCTGCGGCAACACGATGGTCAACGTGAGTCCGCCAACTCCTGAAACGACTCGACCAGCATACGCTTGGATAGGGGAACTACTCGTACCCAAGGCGAGTGTTCCGGCAATCATCAAACCCAATGAAGTCACACCAGTCTTCCTCATCCCAAAACGATCCGAGACTACTCCGCTTGGGATGGCAACGAAGATCCCAGGTAACGCGAAGAGGCTCATGAGTAGACCGGCTTGGGCGTGGCTTATGTTGAGTTCTTGGCGGATCAAAGTGAGAAGCGGAGGAACAGATTGAAAAACCAAGGCGAAAGACAGCATACAGACGTAGACCATTACGAGTATCTTCCAACGATAGCCAGCCAGTTCAACCATCCCAAATACCTGCAGCAACGACGAAGGACTCTATCCCAGTAATATAAGCTGCTCTATACGAAAACAAGCAATCCGACAGCAAACCTCGAAAACATACGTATTCTTGGAATTGAAAGCTATTAAGCTGGGGTTGGCTGTTCTAGAGGTGTGTCGCCGTAGCCCTTGGTGATGGACAGACAGAGTAGGAGGACAAGAAGGGGAAAAGGAAAGTGGAGGATGAAAGATCGCGGAGGACAAAACCTAGGAAGGTGGCAAGCATTCTCGCCATTATCGGAGGGTGCACCTCCGCAGTCTGTCCGGGCGTTGTTTTGACACACTATGCGGTCGCTCGTGTGGTCCCTCTTCCCGCCTCTCCACTATTCGGTTTCAATGGCTCCGTTCTTGGAATTTTGGTTATTCTTGGCGGAATATGCACTATCCGAGGAAGGATTGTTCTGGGCGGGAGTCTAGCCATGTTGCGCGGGGTTGGTAACTTCCAGGGTGGCGGTTTCCTTGCAGCAATTGAAGTTGTTGATTACATCATCCATAAACTAGTGGTGGGTTCAATATGTCTTCGGTTGGAGTTGTCCTAGCCCTTACGTTTTCGATCTTTTTCCCACACTTTGCTGGTGCGTATGCCTTAATGTCTGGGAGAAACCAGAAATGAACCAAAAAGCAAGAGCCAGAGAGAAACCTCCATTGACAAAGCTCTTCGGAACAAGCGGCATCAGAGGAAAAACAAGCACAACCATGACCCCCCAACTCGCCCTCCAAACAGGGCAAGCCCTAGCCGCTTACACAAGAGCCAAAGCGATTCTCACAGCCTACGACACACGTACAACCTCCCCCCTGCTACACAGCGCCCTAACCTCCGGCATAACAGCCTGCGGTGCCACCGCACTCAACCAAGGTATAATTCCAACACCCGTCCTAGCCTACCTTACCAGACTAACACAAACCCAAGTTGGCGTAATGATAACTGCCAGCCACAATTCCCCTGAATACAACGGAATAAAACCCTACAACCCCGACACAACCGCCTACAACCAAGCCCAGCAAAACCACGTAGAGCGGCTAATCGCCCTGAGGAGGTTCAGACTCGCAAACTGGCAAAAGATAGGCAAAGCCACACAGATAAATGAAGCCCACCGATACATCGAGATGATAACCAGTACAGTCAAACTCAGAAAACCTTGGAAAATAATTCTAGACCCCGGAAACGGAGCGACTAGCCAACTCGCACCACAAATACTCCGAGAACTAGGCTGCAAGGTCACAACCATGAACTCACAACCCGACGGATACTTTCCAGGGAGAGGCGCCGACCCCAATGAAAAAACCCTCAGATCGCTACGCAGCATGGTCAGAAACCTCGGAGCGGACGTTGGAATAGCTTACGACGGAGACGGCGACAGGATGATACCGATAGACGAAAGAGGGCAGGTGACACCCCAAGACCAAACCTTCGCCGCCTATGCCGCCCACAAAATACGACACCAAAAGAGCAAGACAGTAGTCACCCACGTCGAAGCCTCGATATGCGTCGATGAAATGGTCGAAAAAGAAGGCGGCAAAGTCGTCAGGACCAAAGTAGGTGACGTAAGCATCGCAGAGGCCATAAAGAAACAAGAAGCAACCTTCGGAGGCGAACCCTGCGGCGCATGGATACACCCCAGCTACCACTACTGCCCAGACGGTATACTATCATCAGTCCTGTTCCTCCAGACTCTAGAAGAAGCAAATCAAAAACCATCCCAATTCGTCTCAAAAGCACCCACGTATACAATGCTCAGACAGAATATTGCATGCCCAGACCGATCAATGTCCAAGGTTATGAAAAAAGCATACAGAATCCTCTCAGAGAACTTCCGTGAGACTAAAGAGCAGTCGATTGTAGACGGGGTTCGCCTGACTTTTAATGAAGGCTGGCTCCTAGTAAGACCATCTGGGACAGAACCCCTCATGCGCATCACAGTCGAAGCAAGGACAAGAAAAAGAGCAGAATCAACTATGAGAAAAGCAATAAGGCTCGTGGATCAACTGGTCAAGGAGGCAAGCCGATGAAAGCAGTAATCCTGGTGGCAGGGAAAGGCACTCGTCTTCAACCCCTCACACTTACACGCCCTAAACACCTCGTTCCTGTGGCTGGAAAACCCATAATTGACCATGTTTTGACCGCCTTAAAGCAAGCAGGAATAAGCGAAGCGTTGTTAATCGTCAACTACATGGCAGAAAGCTTACGCCAATACCTAGGCGATGGAACAAGGTACGAGATGAAGTTTGAATACGCTGTTCAAGAGCAGCTCAAAGGCACGGCTGACGCAGCAAGCTTCGCCCAACCCTTCGTGGAAGACGACTTTCTCCTGACATACGGCGACTGGCTCACAACCCCTCGAGCGATAAACACGGTTCTCCAAACACATGAAAAGGGAAAACCAGCAGCCACTATTGGGGTTGTTCCAGTCGAAAACCCCGAACACTACGGCATAGTGGAACTCGACAATTCATACATCAAGAGGATAATAGAGAAACCCCGCCGAGGCGAAGCCCCAACCAACCTTGCAAATGGGGGCATATACGTACTCTCCACAAAAATCTTCGAAGCAATAGGACACACAAAACCATCGGCTAGAGGCGAACTGGAGATTACCGACTCCTTCTCTCTTCTCTTAGAAGAAGGCTGCAAAATCGCAGCCGCCCGGATTCCCAGTACCGAAATGCTCGACGTGGGACTGTTATGGGACTTGTTTGAGGCTAACCGTTGGGCTCTCGAGAAAGCAAGGTCGAGAATCGAAGGAAGTATAGAGGATACAGCGCACATAATAGGATCCGTTACAATTGAAGAAGGCGCAAGAGTCCGCTCAGGAGCATACATCGAAGGACCAGCCTTCATAGGCCAAAACAGCGACATAGGACCTAACTGCTTCATACGCCCTCACACGAGTATCGGCAGGAACGTGAGGATAGGGAACGCATGTGAAATCAAAAACAGCATAATAATGGACAAAGCTCACATCGGCCATCTATCCTACATAGGCGACAGCATAATAGGAGAAAGCTGCAATCTCGGCGCAGGTACCACCGTAGCCAACTATCGCTTCGACGGTGAAACGGTCAAAATGACCGTCAAAGACAACGTTTTGGATACTGGGCGAAGAAAACTCGGCGTCGTGCTAGGGGACGAAGTCAAAACAGGGATAAATGCCTCCCTGATGCCCGGCGTGGAGGTCGGTAACAACTCCTGGATAGGTCCAGGCGTCGTAGTATACCGTGATGTGCTTCCAGACACCATAGTGCTTCTGAAACAAGAACACTTGCAGCGAGAAAACACCGGGGCACCTCCCAAGGCATCAAAATCCTAAAAAGGTGTAACGTCATATTATCACGAGGAACTAGAAGGTGTAATGATTGTCAGCGGCGCAGAGAAGATTTTTCAACGAAGTAGCTACTCTCTTGGACAAGAAGGTCACTGTTGCAACTGTGGACGGAAAATCCTACAGCGGGATTCTTATCGGGGTAAATCCTGACAACATGAGCCTCTGCCTCTCGGAAGCGAGAGACGAGACTGGTCAACCTTTGCACAGAGTTGTGCTGAACGGTAGTGTAGTAGCCAAGATGTTTGCGGTCGAGAAGCCCTTCGACTTGAGGGCTTTATCAGAACGCTTGGAAAAAGTGTTTCCAACAATGGTTAAACTTTATGAAGACAAAGGGTTCATCTGGGTTATGGAGAAAGTCAAGATCACGGAAAAGGGTGTTACAGAAGGAACGGGGCCTGCTGCTGAACGTGTTCAAAAAGTGTATGACCTGTTTCTAAGCGAAATGAAGGCTTAGACTACCCATCGAAACTGAGATTCCTCTTTTCTTCTATCTCCAACCGACTTTTCAAGCAGACCAAAGTTCTCCAGATGATTTCGCGTGACTTCTACTGTGTCTTCTATGTTTTCAAGGTTTACTTTTAGGTTTAGCATTTTGCAGACAATGCTGAGAACTTGTCGGGTGGCAGCACCATCTGGAAAAAGCCCCAGCGTCTCGGCAAGCAGACAGAATCCGCGAAAATCTCTCAACCTCCCAATCCCCACCAGAAGACCCGCAACTCCGAAAATCTGGCCCTTGATGACTTCAACTCCAATCTCTGATAGTTGACTAGCCGTTTCCTTGTCTGTTGCGGCAAAGTAGAGTGCCGGTTTTTCGATTTTTTGCTCCTTTTTTAACCCCCCGAGCGTTATCACGTAGTGACAACCCATTTCTTGGCACACGTCCAAGACGCGCCCACACAACTCATACTGCCCCATTGTTGTTAATGCCTGAGTATTACCGTAGAGTATGATGAGGTCGCGTTCTCCTTTTTCTCCCTTGTAGTAGTATAATTCATTGTTGGGATAACGAGGTTGCCCTTTCTCCGTTGTTACGGCGAAGTCTTGGAAAGAAGAACAGTGGATCTCGGCGAAGAGACTCGCCTTCAATTCTCGAATAAGGTGCAGAGCAGCTATGTTGGCGACGAACCCGATGCCCGGCAAGCCTTCAATCAAAACAGGGTCTTCAAGCTTGGGTTTCTCCCGCAGAAAAACGGCGCAAACCATGCCTCTTTGCTTCTCCTGAACCAGCATAAAGAAATATAATGAGGTATTAAAGCATGTCTTGGCGGATGCAGCTAAATGAGCTTTGAAATACGCCACCGAGACATGCTCGCAAGGATTGGAAAACTGGAAACCAAAAGGGGAACCATAGAAACCCCGATTCTCCTCCCGGTGATAAACCCGGCAGCCCAATCAATCTCCCCCCGAGCGATGCGAGAAGAATATGGTTGCCAGGCGCTGATAACGAATGCATACATCATAAGAAAGCAAAAAGGCGAAGAAGCTGCAAAGAAGGGAGTGCATAGGCTCCTCGACTTCGACGGCGTGATCATGACCGACTCTGGCGCTTACCAAATTCTCGTGTACGGAAAGGTGGAAGTCACCCCCGAAGAGATAGTTGGTTACCAGGAGAGGATCGCCACAGACATCGCCACCATATTGGACATTCCAACAAGCTGGAATACGAGTCGGGACCATGCTAAACTCACGGTTGAGGAAACGATAAAACGCGCCAAGCAGCTTACAAAAATCAAAACACGAGAAGACATCTTATGGGTTGCTCCCATCCAAGGTGGACAGCATCTCGACCTGGTGGCACACTCAGCAAGACAGATGGGAAGACTCCCCTTTCAAATCCACGCCTTGGGAAGCCCTACCACGGTCATGGAGCAGTATCTCTTCGACACGTTGGTTGAGATGATTGTAACTACAAAGGTTAACATGCCTCTGCAAAGGCCTTTGCACCTTTTCGGGGCAGGTCACCCATTCATGTTTGCCTTGGCGGTTGCTTTGGGCTGTGACATGTTCGACTCGGCAGCATACGCGATATACGCAAGGCGGAATCGTTACATGAGCGAATACGGGACGAGCAAAGTCGACGAGCTCGAGTATTTCCCTTGCTCCTGTCCAATCTGCTCGAAGACCACTCCAAGAGACATGATGCAGATGCCAGTTCAAGAAAGACAAGAAGCCTTGGCAAGACACAACTTGCACGCGAGCCTTGCGGAGGTAAGGCGCGTTAAGCAAGCCATAATTGAAGGGCGACTGTGGGAACACCTTGAAGGCAGAGTCCATGCACATCCTTCCCTACTTCAGGCGGTGAAACGTCTAAAGAAATATGAGGATTACATAGAACGCCACAGCCCTGTAACTAAAGATAGTGGTCTCTTCTTCTTCAGCAGTTTGGGACTTACGCGCCCGGAAGTTGTGCACTACAGAAAGAACCTGAAGGAGAGGTTTCAGCCACAAAGGGAATCTGCGGTTCTTGTTTTATTGCCCCAGCCCACACAAAGACCGTTCCATAAGGCCGAAGAGATCAAGCGTCTGATCGAGAAACTGACGCGGGGTTCCCCTTCAGGGTCGCAGCCCTTTCATGTTTGTGTTTATGCGGCTCCTTTCGGTGTGATTCCCTTGGAGCTTGACGAGGTTTATCCCTTGTCACAGCATGAGGTTGCTACTCCTGTTGACCTCGAAACGATCAGTTACGTGTCTGAACGCGTGAAGGAATACATCGCAAGTTCTTCCTACAAGAGAGTTGTTCTTGTAGAAGATGCGGCTTGGATGGGGAAAGTCTCAGCTGTTTGTAGAGGTTTCAAGAGAAAAGGTTTATCAATAACCGTCTTAAGTGTAAGAGAGAAGTCGGACGACAAAGTTCTGAACGACCTTGTAAATGCTGTTAGAAATTTGGTGGCTTGAGAGAAGTCTGACATGTTTCGGGTTGATTTACATTTGCACACAGTTTTTTCCAGCGATTCTACAATAAGCCCCAAGCTTCTAGTAGAGCAGCTCCACAGACACGCTTCGATTAAAGGCGTGGCTGTTACGGACCACAATACGTTAGACGGCTATTTCCAGGTACATAGACTGGCCAGTGTCTACGAGGATTTGGTCGTGCTGCCTGGAATTGAGGTAGGCACGGACAAGGGAGACATTATCCTTCTAGGGGTTGAGGAAGAGCCAGGATTCTCCACGACCTTAGACTCTGCCATGGACTTTGCGAGAACAAGAGATGGAATAATCGTGGTTCCTCACCCTTACCGCTCTCTGGGCATAGGCGATCTGGCCATGAGCGTCGAGGCAAACGCTATCGAAGTCTTAAATCCCACAGCAACATCTGAAGAGAACGTGATGGCTCAGAAGCTGGCGGAAGCGAGAAGTCTCCCGGGGGTTGCGGGAACAGACGCTCACAGCCCTGAGGAGTTGTGGACGACCTTTACAGAAGTAGACGTTCACCCAGACCGTGAGAGCGTTCTCGAGGCTTTCAGAAAGAAGTCTGTCGAAGCCTTTGCCGTTCATTCGTCAAAATCAGCAGAAAAGTTGGAAGGTGGAAAAGTTACCTCTAGAGATTAGTTTTCTCGGCGGTACCCGTGAGGTCGGGAGAATAGCAGTAGCAGTAAAAACCGAAAAGACCCAGGTTTTGTTGGACTATGGGGTTATGATGAATAATGAACCTGGCTTTCCAATGCATATCGCTCCCAAAAACGTGGATGCGTTGATCTTGACGCATGCCCATCTTGACCATTCTGGGATTCTGCCCATTTTCTACATACAAGATAAGACCCCCCTTTATACGACAAGATTGACTGTCGAGTTAGCCCACTTACTCCTCGAAGATTTTGTCCATCTCTCAAGCTATTACCTTCCCTTCGAGTATCTCGAACTCAAATACATGATGCAGAGCGCTGTCTACACAAAATACAGGGAAAGGAGAACCGTGGGCGACATGACATTCCAGCTTCTCGATGCGGGACACATCCCGGGAAGTGCTCAGATATTGATAGAAGCAGAAGGAAAGCGGGTTCTCTTCACAGGCGACTTCAACACTTGCAAGACTCGCCTTTTGCCCCCGGCGGACAGCGACTATGGAGAACTCGACGCCATAATAATGGAAACCACCTACGCAAACGAGGAGCACTCTGAACGCTTGGAGTTGGAGAAGGATTTTGTTGCACACGTCACCGAGGTAGTGGAGAGGGGCGGCATTGCCCTCGTCCCAGCTTTCAGCATAGGAAGATCGCAGGAAATAGCCTGCGTTCTCGCAGCGCATCATTTTGAGCACCCGGTCACCATGGATGGTATGTCTCGTGCCGCCAACAGTGTCATTATGGACAACACGGAGTTTCTGCGAGACCCGCGTCTTTTTATGGACGCTGTTCATGGCGCTACTTGGGTTGATGGGTTTCGTGACCGTAGAATAGCAACCAAGAAGCCGGGAGTGGTGATTTCTCCTGCCGGTATGTTGAAGGGCGGACCTGCAGCTTTCTATATTTCAAAACTGGGCATGAGGGCGCAAAACGCTGTCTTTCTCGTGAGCTATCAAATACCTGGCACTCCTGGAAGTGAATTGTTGAAGAAAGGGGCATGTGTCATCGACGGTAAGATATGTAAGATCAAGGCGCAGGTCAAGCATTTCGACTTCTCTTCCCACTGCGGTGCCAGTCAACTCCAAGAAGTCGTGAAGAATCTGAAAGGAAATCCAACAGTATTCACGGTGCATGGTGCAGAAGGAAACTGTGAACGGTTTGCAAAGTGGGTGAAAACAGAAACGAGTTTCAAAGCAGTAGCGCCTAATGCAGGCGATAAATCTACCATCTAAGATAAACGATTCGGATAAGATGATTTGATGCGCCTTCTTCCTTGACTTGCGCAAAAGCTTATATTCATCGATTTGTATTCTATATTTATCTAATTTGATTAGAAAAAAATAGAATAAACAACGGTGGAAGACGAATTGTCTGAAGACCTAAGAGAAGAGATGAAAAAACTCAGAGAGGAGCTCGAAGCTCTAAAAGAGCAACTGGGAGTCGTGACGGAAGAAGAAGGAAGAAGGCGAGATGAAGGACACATACACATTGATGTAGGCAATCGTGTACGTGACTACATAGGCGACGTAATGGACGGCGTCGCTGAAGGCATACACGGTGAGCTTGAAAAATCCATATTCATTGGTCCAAGAGGCGTCAAAATCGTCAGACACGAAGAATCCTGTTCTGAAGAAGAGATTGATGCAAGCCATTCCAAAGTCGCCGAAGTCATGAGTGCACTTGGCCAGGAACACAGACTGAGAATACTAAACGAGCTTATGAGCGGCGGAAAATACATCAACGAACTGCAGGAAAAGCTTCCGGAAATCGCTGCAAGCACGCTCTCAAGTCACCTGAACATACTTGAAGAAGTGGGACTAGTTGTTCAGGAAAAAGTCAGAGGACGCTATCTCGTCACTATGCCAGGAAGAACCGCCTACAAAATGGCGAAACGAGTAACCAAGCTTCTCGAGAGGGAGCCGCTGTGATTTGGCAAGACTATCAGCTTGAAGACACAATTCTGAAAGCCAATGAAGACGCAACTCTGTGGCAAACAGAGAAAGGTCTCGTGAAGATCAGCAAGAACACGCTAGCCCTTCCAATAAAAACGGGCGATCAACGAAGAGGCTATGTTTTCCACGGACATGGTAAGCTGCTCCTGGACACTATCGTGGAAACCGAGGAAGGCGCATTCGGCAAACCAGTTGAGAAGGAACTCGACAAACCTTTCCTCATGCTTGGCGAAACAGAGGAATTGCGCCAACACTTGGATAGTGCACACAAAGAGGACCTTGAAAAAGCGGGATATCAAGACGAACGGGGATTCATTGCTGAAGCAGAAACACTGTGCAAACAGTTTCTGGAGCGAGGAAAGTGCTGTAACCATGAACGTTTCGACGATGGGAGAGGATTCATTTTCGCGTTTTCAACCGAAATCTGCAAGATGGACGTCCTTTTGGCGAAAGGCTCCAAGCTTGTGTACAAAACGGCTGGACTCGTGTTTGTCTCAAGCAGAGACAAATCTGTTCTAAAGAGTCACGGTGCGGTTGTCTTGTCGCATAATGGGAAGTCGTTCGTTATCAACAGGTAGCCTCTTTCTGACATCCCTCTCTTTTTTTTCTTTCCTTCTATGGAAAGTGTTATTCAGCAGTATTGGACTCGTAAGAGGTGGACGGGTTAGGTAGTTATGTCTGAGAAGCAGTTCAAAGCAACGCCTCTTTACATTGTCCCGATATTAGCAACCCTGGTGGTCAGTGTCTCATTTGCATTTCTTATCGTGCGAGCTGAATTGGAGCTGCCGTTGATGACTTTGCTTCCCGAAACAGGCTTCGGTCCTTTGCTGAACGCTCTGTTCTTTGTCTTTGCAGCAGGGTTCGCGGCTACGATGATATATTTCCTCTTGAAGCGCGGTGTTCATCTTTTCCTTCGCCTTCTGATGGGCACAGCGTTCTCAGTATTGTCCTTCTCCCTTGTGGTTTTCTACTCTGAGCTTCTTATGGTGATTGTGGGTTTTGAGGTTTCTCCTGCATTGATTCTCTTCCTTGCCTTTCTCGTCACTGCAGTCGTTGTGTTTGAGATTTTCATGAGGAGGGGTAGGTTTTACGGGGTCATCGTTCTTGTTTTTGGGGGTGCTGCAGGTACACTGCTGGGCTCCTCAATCCCAGTGGTCAGTGCAGTCTTGATTCTGTTGTTACTGGCTGTCTACGATGTTGTGGCTGTTTTTCGCGGTCCAGTTGGGAAGATTGCAGCAGGCGGCCTTGAGTATCTGCCTGGCACCAGCCTATCCTTCAAGGATATCCATGTGGGGTTAGGCGACTTGGTGTTCTATTCGATGCTGGTGAGCCGAATGCTTTTGAGCTTTGGGTGGGCCACTTGCGTTGCGGCTATTCTTGGAGTGTTGGTGGGCTCCTTCCTGTCATTTAAGATGGTGGAAAAACGAGGCATGTTTCCTGGTTTACCATTCTCAGTGGTGTTTGGCCTGCTTGCAAGTCTAGTGGCAGTTTTGCTGTAAAAACTTTTTCTTACGCCTTAACTGTTTATTCGGACTACATTAGCCTAAAACTAGAATCTCTTATCTTGCCTTTCGCGTCTATCGTTATCTCGAAACTCTCTCGCCATGGATGCCCAGCTAGGTCTATTGGGCACGTTCCCTTGATTATCCAAACCTCGTCTTTCTGCTCCGTAACTATGACATTGACTTCGTCAACGTTCTTCTTCTCTTTCACGAAACTGACTGCTATGCATTGTGCGTCTTGAAGTTCCATTATGTGATCCACCGGGTCTATTGGATTCTGTGCTCCGAGTCGGATAAGAATTATGAACGACTAATTAGTAATCTAGCTCACATTTCTCTCGATGAAATCGAAGTTCTTAGAATGAGCAGCTAAGAGGAGATGTCTCGGAACGTCGAGTGAGCTCACTCCTGCTGAGTTCTTTGTGACCTAAGCCCTCGCAGCATTGGGCAAACGTGTAGTGTTTATAAATGGCAATATTACTATTCTAACCATCACAAAGCCTGGGGAACCATGACCGAGGAATCTGACAATAAGGAGACAGCTCCGCCAGAGAAGCTCTTAGCTGACAACCCATCTGACTTTTTATTCCACGCCGCCTATCTTGCTTACTCCAAAGCCTATGATAGGAGCACGGACCCGGAAGCAAAAAGAGAGCTGAACCAGAATATCTTGGCTCTTCAGAAAAGCGAAATAGACGGTCCAACCTTTTACCGGAACATAGACAAGTACCGGGCAGAGGACAGCGCTCAACGCAACTATGGTCAAGCCTCCATAAAGACGCAGAAAAAGCGAGAATGGCGTAGAAAAGTGCAAAGAAGCGAGAGAATTCAACGACACAAGAAATAAAAAGATTGCTTGATGCTGGCTTCGAACAGGTAGCCGGGCACTTTGACTTATGCTGCCACAGAAGAAAGCAGCTGGATAACTTATGATTTTCGTCGGATTTCTATATCTCTCGAATTTCGCAGCTTAGTTTCTTGATTATCTCCTCAGCCTTTGAGGGATCAGTTTTCAGCGTGTAAAGGAGGCTTGGAGTGCGAAGCTTCAGCTTGACAGTCCTAGGCAACCTCTTCACGGCGCAGTAGGCTGCATGCTCGCTCAGTTTAATGAACTTCTCCATGTCGGTAATCTCGGTGGGCATGCTTTTCAGCTCTTCATAGTCAATAGAAGGCCGGGTATATGTGTTTTTTGCGTCGGTTGAGCATTGGCTGTTCCTGTCTTCAGTTGGCGAACCTAGCTCGAAACAGAGCTCGGGTCATGTGATGCCAGATAGAGCCAGGGATTCGGTCTTGAGACATTCCCTAAACGGCCTCGGCTTTCTGGGCGCAGGGACACGAATGCTTAATAGAATGCTGGTGGGAATGGACTCTTTGAAGTGTGACACCATGTCTGCGACCGAAATGGTCTGGGATCTCTCACCATTGGTGAAGAGCACGGATCCAAATGCAATAAAGAGAGAATTAGACCGTAGAGTGGCTGAAGCAGGTAAGCTCCGCGAGGAATACCGTGACAAGATTGCAGCTCTTGATGCTCAAGGTCTCTTGAGCTTCCTGGAATTGAAGGACGATTTCTACCTCAAGGCTGAAGGGGAAATCAAATACTGCTCTTTGTTGTACTCCGCAGATTCTACTGTCGGCGTGTCTAAGGAGCTTCTTGAGGCTGTAAGGAAGGCTCAGATGGGAATTGAACAAGCTTTGGCATTTGCGGACGTTGGGTTAGGCAAGCTCCTTGCGGCAAACCCATCGTTGGTCCAAGACTCTGCATTGGCGGAGTATCGACACTTTCTTGAAAAAATCCTCAGAAGAGTGCCTCACATGCTCTCTGAGGTTGAAGAGCAGTTAGTGATAGTCAAGGACAAGAACGGAGTCTCGGCTTGGCAACTGCTTCAGAGTGATTGGCTATCCACCAGAACCTTTGATATTGAAGTGGATGGAGAGAAGAAGACACTTCCATACGGCAAGATAATAAGCCTGTACCAAAGTCCAAATAGAGAGCTGCGGAAGCAAGCAAATCAAAAGGTGTATGAGAATCTTGGAAAAGACGAAGTCGTCTGGGCAAGCGCGATGCGTGCTGTCTGCGACGATCATCTACAGATATGCACTCTGAGGAAATACCCGACGCCTATGACTCAGAGCTTAATCGCCAACGACGTCGATCAACAGACCATTGACAGCCTCATGAGCACTATCAGAAAGAGCACAGGGCTCTATCAAAGATATCTGAGATTGAAGGCGAGGCTCATGGGATTGGAGAAGCTGGCCAACTACGACATCGCTGCCCCTCTTCCCAATTCACCCGAAATGAAGTACAGCTGGAAGAAGTCGCGCGAAGAAGCGCTGACAACCTTCAGCGGATTTGACGAAGAAGTAGGCAGATGGATCAATGAGATGTTTGAGAAAAGGCATATTGATGGAGAAGTTCGGAAGGGTAAGGAATCGGGAGCGTGGTGTGCGTCTTGGATCAGGGGAAGGAGCGCCTACATACTGCAGAGCTTCAATGAAACCTTGGATGACCTCTACACCCAGGTTCATGAGCTCGGTCATGCCATTCACGCATATCTGGGGTCGAGGAACCAGAAGCTGAGCAACCTAGAAATAGGAAGCTGTATCGCCGAAATTGGAAGCACATTCGGGGAACTCCTTCTGACAGACAGCCTTCTGAAGAAGGTTCAGTCAAAAGAAGAGAGGCAAGCAATCTTGGCCAACGTCTTGGACGGATTTGGGATGGCGGCTTTTCAAGTCTCCGCGAGAGTCTTCTTCGAGCAAAGCATGTACGAGGCCATTGAGAAAGGCAGATTTCTGGACGGCGAAACCGTGGCAGAGCTGTGGGTCAAAGCTAGGGACATGATCTACGGGGATTCTATTGACTGGCTGAATGTCATGAAATGGGAGTGGACCATGAAACCACACTACTACATGGCAAACTACCGCTTCTACAACTATCCTTACGTCTTCGCCCAGCTGTTCGTGTTCGCCCTGTACAGGCTCTACAAGGAAGAGGGTACAGCCTTTGTTCCGAAACTCAAGAAAATACTGGCCGCCGGCTCAAGCAAATCCCCCCGCGACTTGGCCGCGGAACTGGGTCTTGACATCACAAGCGAGGAATTCTGGAAAAAGGGCATGAAACAGGCCGAAGAGTTCATCGACATGCTCGAGAAGACCCTCTGACCCGTCCGAACCCCCTCCTTTCCACCTGCGTGTGCGTAAGCGGCTTTGTGTATTCATAGAACGCAAGATTTATCTAGTATTGCGACAGGCGACACTCTAGGAAAGTGTTCGAGAAATGGGCGGCACTTCAGAACGAGAATACAGCGAGAAACTGAATGAGATACGTAACAAAATCAGCAAGCGAGCCAAAGAAGTTCGAGACGACGCTATCAAAATCGAGAAGATCAAAGCAGATGCGCTAAAGAAGATTGAAGACATGAGACGCTCAGCAGACAAAGACGCAAACAAGATAGAAGAGAGCATTATGAAGTCCAAAGATCTTGCACCTGAATCCAAACAAAGGCTAAACTCTGAATTGACCATTGTCAAAAACGAGGTTGAAGACAACTACGCCAAACTGCGAAGACAGATCGCCGAGACCATAGTACCGGTAGTGGTTTAGCACCGCAAAGTCCACGCGCACATGCATTGGAATACGCATAGCAATTCGATAGGCATGACCATTTGTCCAGAGCATCTCCTCGCAGAGGCAAAGAACGAACACGCAGACTTGGTAGCCTAAGCTACTCGTCTCTTACGCAGTTGCCTGCCGCAATGACTATGTCGAAGCCCGTGCAATCATTCATGCGCTTCTAATTCCTTGTTGGGATAAAGAGGGGTCCGCAGATTATTCTTGACATAATCCAGGAGCTTGACTTTAAGTGAATAGTCTGGTAAGATAAGCCCCCAGTCTCTGAAGCCAGTGTTCCAGTCTCTCCTTTGAAATGCGAGCACAGTCGAATTTGGGAGCTTTCTTCAGGATGAAGGTTAACGTTTCTCCTTTGAGGTGTTCGAATTCCTTGGACTCCTGCTTGAGTTGCTGGACTATGCCAAGTAGTATTGTGTCATCTTGCAGTTCGTAAGGTTCAGAAAGATATATTGATGATAGGTTAACGTAGAAAAGGCTTGCATCTTTGGGAACAAGAGAGGGGTCGCTCTGTCTGGAGATTGGTTTTTGTATGATGAGCGGCACTTAATACCCCTTTATCTGCATCAGTTCCATTTCTCATAAAAGGATTTCTGCGATCGCAGCCCCAGAACCAACTGCCCGCCTGGCACGCGCGCAGTTGAAGGAGGAGCCCTTTAATGAAGCCTAGTAGTGCCCCATGGCGCGTGTACATTCAACGTCTGGGTTTTCCGTATTTGCAGGCTTTCTGGCATTCCATGCACATCAGGTGGGAGTTCCTGGTGTAGGATGGTTCATACTTGGACCATTCGCTTCCGTAGTCATAGCTTGGTTTGTCCATTAAGTGTGCGCCTAACATGCATTTGCGGTCATCAACCTTGTAGGGAGTTAGTGCACCTACGGGGCAAGCTTTCACGCATTCTTCACAGTCGCCGCAAAGGTCCCCTTCAAAGGGTCTGTCCGTCTTCATTTCTGCGTTTGTCAGAACAGCTGTCAACCGTATCCACGGGCCGAATTCCGGGTTCACTATCAGGGCGTTCTTTCCATAGTTGCCGAATCCTGCCAACTGTGCCAGCCGTTTGTGTGAAATCGAACGAGGGTAGGCCGTCTTGTAGCCTTTCTTTTGCAGACGATGGCTTGTCGCAAGGCTGAGGACATCCAGTGGAAAGTATCCGGGATAAATCCAGTCATCACCCTTTCTTATTGCCAGTTCAAGCATGTCATCCCAGACATGGTAACCCAAGACAACTACAGACTTTGCGTCAGGCATGATCTCGCTGGTTTTCTTGGTGTAGTCCTGAATTGTCCAGCCAACCCATATGGGGGAGAAAGCATCGATGGCGTTTGCTGAGACGATTCCAACTAGGCTGGCTCCAGACTTCAGCGCATCTTCCTTCACTTCTGCACCGAGCTTCTCGCCCTCAGAGGCAGCTCCCACGACTTATCTCTCCGATAGACGCTCTGTGACGCAGGCTTAAAAATGCGAGCATTGCGATTTGATGGCCTGGCTCCAGTCTCCATACGTGCAAAAGAGGCCTCTTATGCTATCAGCTTAGTCGTCGAAACAAGAAAAGAGCGCGCAATACCAAGTCTCAGCCAAGGACTGAGTCAACGTTTAGGTTCAGCACAATTTCCGCGATGTCGCTGGCATATTCAGCTGTTCTTCTCACACTCTCCAAGAGTAACCTCACTGCGGTTAGCTCTTCAAGTCCTGTTTTCTGCAACGAACCTATGATTCCGTTCTCCAAATCGACGACTCTCTCTGTCTTTTCAATCACGTTTTCAGCAAGGTCGAAGTCCTTCTTGAAGAGGGACTCTATTGATTCTTCAAACATCGAAACGGATAGACTGCTCATCTCTCCGATTCTCTTGAGATGCTTCGGCTCTATCTTATGTTTGAGCATCAGAGAAGACTCAGCAATCTTCACTGCATGATCTGCCGTTCTCTCAACGGATTTTGTTACGAGTCTGTACCCCAGACAATCCTTGGCACTGTTCAGCCCCACAGCTTTGACTAGCTTTGGGTTGGTTATAGCCTGTTTTAGCTGACGAATTATGTAGAGGTTGAACCGATCAACCTCGCTGTCCGTTTCGATAACTGTCTCCGCAAGCTGCTTATCATTGCTCGCAAAAGCAGCTAGGGAATCTCTGTGCATCGAAGAAGCTATTATGGCCATTCTCCTCAGCGCGCTTTCCACGGGAAGCTCTTGATAGTTGAGTAGCACTTGCAATGACAACTCGACAGACGTGTCTGTGACTATTTCTGTTCCAACAAGGAATCGTCGAGCAAAGACTTTCAAGTGATTCCTTAGTATCGAGGGGAGCTCTTGTTGAGCTTGTGCCCTGACTCTAAGGAAGTTGTAGCCAACTAAATACGCCGCCACGACTTTCCTGGTCACAGCTGCAGGTTTTTCCTTCAGGGAGCACTTGATCAACGCTTCGTCCATTGTCTCAGGTTTTTCCATCTCGGAAGGCACTATCGATAACGATCCATCGTCCTCTTCCTGAACCCGTAGGGACGTGCCCTTCTTCAGCTGATTCTGCGTGGCCCATTTCTTCGGCAAGGAGAATATGAAGGTGGACCCGCCGGTTATCTGCACCTTTCGGGTTTCCTCAATTCGCCTCATAGAAGCATTTGTCATCCAGGACTCCTATATATCAGTGGAAACGATTATTGATAAATGCTTTGTCTATATAGTCTATAGATACTATTGGGAGAACCAATATAACAGCAATCAGCATCCTATGAACTCGAATAGAAATGGAGGAATAAGAAATGGAATGGAGAATCGTCGCAATTTCTCTGGCAGTAGGCTTGCTGGTAGGCGCAGCAATTGGTTACTTTGTCACGCCGCGGATGCAGACAAATGAGAGCACAGGGCTCACGGGAAACATAGTAGTCAAAGGCTCTGACACACTGCTGATTGTTGCTCAGAGATGGGCAGAGAACTTCTCAGCACAACATCCGCAAGTTCGAATCGATGTTGCCGGTGGAGGCTCAGGAGTAGGGTTCACAGCTCTCAAGGACAAGACAACTGACATCTGTGATGCATCAAGAGAGATCAAGACTTCTGAAGTGGACGCGTCCAGGGCTAATGGCGTGAACCCAGTCGAATGGGTTGTAGGTCTAGACGGCATAGCAATAATAGTGAATCCATCCAATCAAATCAATGAACTCACACTGGAACAGCTTGAAATGATATACAACGGCACATACACTAACTGGAACCAAGTCGGAGGAAACAACGCACCAATCATCAAGTATGGCAGACAAAGTACCTCAGGAACATATGCGTTCTTTAGAGAACATGTTTTGCACAACAGAGATTTCGTCGGTGTTACAGAGCTTGCAGGAAACGCAGAAATCGTAAGCTCGGTTCAAAGCGACGCAAACGGCATCGGCTATGCTGGAGTTGCCTATACAAAACAGGGTGTTACGGTCGAAGTCTTGAGCATAAAGGCCTCTGAATCGGCACCCGCATACCAACCAACCGTTGCCAACGTGAAAAGTGGGTCATATTCGATAGCAAGGAAGCTATATATATACACTAACGATGTTCCAACAGGCGTTCTCGCTGAGTACATAGCTTTCATAATCGGTCCGCAAGGACAGCAGCTGCTCGAGATAGAGGGATACGTTTCGTATGTCAAGACCAACAAATGAGACCCCCTTTTTTTGCTGAGGACAGAAAAGGTCAGGCTGAGATGAACAAGAAAACACGCACGGAGGGACAATATTCAAAACTGAAAGAGACGCTGATCGAGAAAGCGCTATTTTCCTGTGCGTTGGCATCTGTCGTCGTCGTAGTACTGATTTTCTCCTTCCTGTTCAGCCAGGGCACACCTGCCTTTCGCAAAGTCTCAATCATGGATTTTCTGATGGGACCAAGATGGGAACCGACCTCTGAAGTGAATGTTTTGCTTGGCACTTTGCCCCTATTATATGGTACTATGGTCGTCACGCTTGTGGCAATGGCGATATCCGTGCCTCTGGGTTTGATGATCGCCATCTATATTGCTGAAGTAGCCCGCCCAGTGGAGAAGGAGTCGCTAAAACCGATAATAGAGTTGCTTGCGGGCGTGCCATCTGTGATCTATGGACTTTTTGCCATGGTCACTCTGGCTACGTGGATTCAGCAACTCACGGGTACGAGCTATCGCCTGAACGCGTTGAATGGTGGAGTGATACTTGCGATAATGGTCATGCCTACGATCGTCAGTTTGGCAGAAGACGCGATAACGGCTGTTCCGAGGGAATATAGAGAAGCTGCCACAGCATTAGGAGCATCGAAGTGGGAGGCCATACGCAGCGTTTTGTTGCCTTCAGCCTCTTCAGGGATACTTGCGGCGGTCTTCTTAGGCTTTGGAAGAGCGATTGGAGAAACCATGGCGGTATTGATGGCAACCGGAAATCTCGCGGCAATCGGTTCGATTCTTGAGCCAACGCGCACAATGACTGCGACAATAGCCATCGAAACTCCGGAAGTGGCTTTCGGAGGCTTACACTACAGTGCCCTCTTCGCTCTCGCAACAGAACTGTTCATGATAACATTCGCTTTCAACTACCTAGCCAGTGCGATTGGAAGGAGACTCAGAAGGATGGAGCGATGAACGCAAGACTACTGAAGCAGAAGATCTACTTCCAAATCTTCCGGGTAGTCACGTTTGCGATAGTGCTTTTCCTTTTAATCATGATCTTTACATTCATCTCCAACGGCATTGGAGCCATAAGCTGGACGTTCCTAACAGACAAGCCTCGAGAAGGAATGACACAGGGCGGGATATTTCCAGCCATTATGGGAACAATAGTCTTGACGTTGCTGACTATGGTCTTCGCGATTCCAGTCGGGATTGCTTCTGCAGTGTACTTGGTAGAGTATGCTGGAGAAGGCAGATTGGTGCAAATCATAAACTCGGCGATAACAAATCTCGCAGGGGTTCCGTCAATAATACATGGGCTTTTCGGCTTTGGACTCTTTGTCACTTTTCTCAGTTTCGGCACTTCTGTACTCTCCGGAGCTCTCACTCTATTCTTACTCGTGTTGCCAATCGTCATAGCCGCGTCCAGAGAAGCCCTGCTGACTGTCCCCAAGTCCTTCCGCGAGGGATCGTTGGCGTTAGGTGCAACAAAGTGGCAAAGTGTCAGACGCAACGTATTACCCTACGGGCTTCCAGGGATTCTAACAGGCGTAATATTGGCGGTAGCTAGGGCTGCTGGCGAGACGGCCCCAATACTATTGACCGCAACCTTCTTCTACAGTGCGGGTGCTCCAGCGCTACCAACGTCACTTCTAGACGGAACCATGTCACTTCCTACGCACATATACTACATGGCAACTCAGAGCCCAAATCCCGTTCTTGTCAGACCAATAACCTATGGAACTGCATTAGTGCTACTCGTGCTGGTTGTGTCACTGAATCTGGCGGCAATGGTCGTCCGCGCCAGACACCGAAGAAGGAGAAACTGGTAGACAATGTCCATCAGAATTGAAACAAAGAATCTCAGCGTGTCCTTCGGTGAAACCAAAGCCATAGACGAGATCTCGATACGAGTATTCGCCAACAAAGTCACCGCAGTGATCGGGCCATCTGGATGCGGAAAGTCGACCTTCATCAGATGTCTAAACCGAATGAACGAAATCGTCGGAAAGGCAGAAACCTCAGGCGAAGTTCTGTTAGACGGACAGAACATCTATTCTGAGGGTTTTGATGTAGTGGAACTGAGAAGGAGAGTCGGTATGATCTTCCAAAAGCCTAATCCATTTCCTAAATCCATCTTTGACAACGTTGCCTATGGACCTAGAATACATGGCACTCACGATGCAGAATCGCTGCGGAGAATAGTTGAGAACAACCTGAGGAAGGCGGTCTTGTGGGGGGAGGTTTCGGACAGATTAGACAAGTCGGCATTGGATCTTTCTGGTGGACAACAGCAACGATTGTGCATAGCACGCGCGCTTGCAGTTGAGCCCGAAGTAATGCTCATGGATGAACCTTGTTCGGCGCTGGATCCGATCGCAACCGCCAAGATCGAGAGTCTGATTCGAACACTGTCCAAAGAGTATACCGTGATAATCGTGACGCATAACATGCAACAAGCTTCAAGAGTCGCAGACTACACTGCCTTTCTGTACCTTGGCAAGCTTGTCGAATTCGGACAGACCAAAGATGTTTTCGAAAACCCGAAGAGTGAAATTACAGAGAAATATATTACAGGAGAGTTTGGTTAGGTGAAGTACCGATGAGCAGAATACTCGATGTGGGATTAGAGGAACTCTCAGCTCTCCTTCACAAAATGGGAGAGCACACGTTCGATGCAGTCTCACTGTCGCTAGGAAGCTGTATCGGGGGGAAAAGCATGTACAAGCAAGTGCACGAGTTGTCAGATGCTGTTGCTTCATTATCTGACAAAGTTGAGAGCAAGACTTTCGAACTCATCGCCAGATATCAGCCTGTTGCATCTGACCTCAGGACTATCAAGTCATACATGAAAATATCCAACGATTTCGCACGATATGGCAGGTATGCCTTTGACGTGTCGTACATCTGCGAACGCCTAGGTGGACTATGCGATTGCGAAGACTGGGTGCAGAAATATATCACCGAGATGAGTGAGAAGGTGCTAGGCATGGTCCGCCTCAGCATCGACTCACTCAGGAACCACGACTACAATCTGGCAAAAACCGTATCCGGACCAGAAAAGCAGGTAGACCAAATGTATCTCAAGTACATCGACAGAATAGTTGAGCTACCCCATACCACAAACAAATGCACAGTATCAAGTATACTTGTGATAAGATATCTCGAAAGAATAGCCGACCATGCAACCTACATTTGTGAATCAGTAGTCTATCTTGCAACCGGGGAGAAGGTCTCTCTGGGATGACTGGGTGCTATCGGAGGTGAGATGAGAATTGGCCAAAAAAAGTTTCACATGGTTCGAAAATCGCCGCAAAACAGATGCTTTGAATCTTGCCCGGAAGCAGATCGAGAAAGCGTTGGATACCGTTGAGATGTTGGAAAAAGCGGTTAAGAGCATCCTTGAAGGAAAGAAAGAGCAAGCAGCAGTCATTGTTGAGCAGCTCTTCAGAGAAGAGGAGGACGTGGATTCTCTGCGGAGGTCTGTTTTTGCTGAGATGACCAATGTTGCTATGTCAGCGGAATTGCGTGAAGACTTGATGCATCTTGTCAAACGCCTTGACGTGATGGCAGATCATGTGAAGGATGCTGCCCGTTGTATCATAATACTGCTGGAGAGAGACGTTCCAATGGAGATTTGGAGAATGTACTTTGGAGTCGCTGAAGCTCTCGTTCGTAGTGCAGAAATGCTACGAGACAGCATCGACTATCTTGGAACTGATGCCGACAAAGTAAAAGAGACGGTGATGAGGATAGATGAGGTTGAGCACCAAATAGACATCGAGTATCTTAGCATTAGGAAATCGTTCATCAAATACGTCAAGGAGATTGATTCAAGCACACTTCTACTGCTAGATGACCTCGCCACATTCATCGAACAGGCTTCAGATGTTTGCGCTGACACAGCAGACTATGTCGCGATGTTGGCAAGTGAGAAGTGAAGCACCAGGTTTTTCTCCGCATGGAATAGTGAGTCAATCGCTTGCATGCTTGTAAGGCGCGCTCATGATTGGTGGGCCGGGCCGGACTTGAACCAGCGACCTTTGGCTCGTAAAGCCAACGTCCTACCAGGCTAGACGACCGGCCCCTTGGGTGAGCAAGCCAGAGTCTGTTGGAGATTTATTTAAGCTTGCGGCAGTTGCCTATGGGTTTAGCTTCAGCAATAGGTCCGCGATCATTTCGCCCCGTTTTTTGCATTTTTCTTCTTCGCGTTCTTTGGGCTCTCCGACAACTGCGACTCCGTAGTGTTCAGCGTTGGCGTGACCTTGAACTATCATGCCGTGGACGAGCATGGCTTCAAGTATGGAGAGGATGGTGGTTTCTGCGCCGCTGGCGACGCCGCCAGAGCTGGTGAAGGCTGCTCCTACTTTGCCTTCAAGTTTTCCATGGATCTTGACAGACTTGTCAAACATGGCCTTGACTCGGGCCGACATTTGACCATAATATGTAGGCGATCCTATGATTATCCCATCAGCCTTCAGCAAGTCTTCATTAGTTGTCTCGTTTACCTTTTTGACGATAACGTTGACCCCTCTTTTCTTCACACCATCAGCTACGGCGAGAGCCATTTTCTCCGTGTTTCCAGTTCTGGAATCATAAGCAACAAGAACGTTCAATCACTTCCACCTGGGGTATCTCAGAGAGGGTGGTATTCGGATTATAAAGCTATTTGCTGCTTTGCCAATTCCGTATCAATCTGGATACTATTGATTAATATTAGGGGTTCTGCAAACTCTCAGGGGCTCCAGAGATTTCTGGAGAGATCTGTTGATTAGAGGGGGGGGTTCTAAGAGACTGCTCTGTAGGAACGGTTTATAGTAATCTCGGCGATGTCTGCAGCGTACTCGGCAATCCTTTTTATGCTGTCTCGTATCGTGCAAGTTGCACAGATTGTCAGCGCGCTTTTCTCTGTCAAAAAGGATTTCGAGGCGATGTCCAGATCCAGCTTCTCTATTCTTCCCTGTTCTTCTATTATACCGTCTGAACCCCTTACGTTCATTGAAAAGAAAGCCTCCACCGCCTTATTGTAAGAGCTAAGGGCTGCGTTGCCCGCGGTCAGCATTAGCTCCACTATGGCATCAGTTATCTTTTGACTCCTTCCTTCGAGCACAATCATGTTTTTCGCTATGCTGGCTGCATGGTCTGCCACATGTTCGATTATGTGCACAAGGGTCTGGTAGTCGAGGCAATCTATAGGTTCCAGTTCGAGCTGCTCCGCAAGAGCTGGGTCCAGAGCCGCACTTCGAAGGAGCCTGAGCAGAAAGAAGGAGAAGTGATCGACGTCATCATCGACTGTGTAAACAGCTCTCGCCAGTTTTGCATCGCGGTTCTCCAACGAGTTTAAAGCGTCCCTACACATTGAACTGGAAATCAGATGCATCCTTCGGATTCCTGATATGACAGATGCTCTTGACTCGTCTATTAGTGTTTGAAGAGAGATGCTTCTGGCATCGGATTCCATTATCCGCATGTATAGCACTCCGACAATGTGTCTAATCGCCTTCTGTTGTGTGGTAGAGAAAATCTTCTTGGAGATTAGCCGGATTTCTGAGTACCCATTCATGTAGCAGGCGATTATCTTCCGAACGACCATGACTTCCTTTTCGTCAGGGTCGATCTGCAGGGTTATCGTTTTCGCCTCTTTTTTTCTTTCGGCTCCTGGGAAAACGACGAGAGAGCGGTCTCTCCGGACAGCCAAAGAGACAAAGTCGCCCTGCTTCAGCTCGCTAAGCTTCACCCAATTCTTGGGCAGAGAAATGACGAGGGAGGACCTTCCCAGGGACATGATCTTACGCTGTTCCATATGGGTCAACTCCTACTAGCTGGTAATTATCAATATATACTCGCTTGTGGAATATATATCCGTAGCATCCGCGTGCATGTCAGTTGACAACTCCGTCCTCATATTCTCGGTGGTCAGTGTTCCAACATGAAGTGCCCGCGAGAGCTCCAATGCGTTGGTGATTATGTTGGTCAGCCGTTCTGAAGACTGCGACCATCAACTAGGAACCCTTTTAAGCAATTGTGATCGATTCTGAGGCGGTGAATGAACATGAGACTTCCTGAATACGTAACTGCAGAAGAGGTTAAGATGGTCTGCAAGAAGCTGAAGATTAGAGATTGGACCACGTTGAAGGAGCACAAGGTGATGCCCGAAGAAGCTAACGCGATCTTGGCGGAGCTGAGAACTGGAGAAATGAAGATCTCCCCCGAGAATTTCCGGCAGGGTCTGGAAGTCGAATTGGAACATGGGATACGCTTCCCAGAGGCAAACGTTACTGGAAATCACCCCATTCTGACTGGACAAATCGTATTGGCTCACTTCAAAGAGTCTTTGGATTATTACCAGCGTTTGGAAGTGGTAGAAATCGAGGGCGATCTGTTGAAAGCTGTCGCTGCCAAGAACGCCCCGAAAGTCGAAGCCCTATATAGAAAGCTCATAAAGGCAAAATCAGCACTGAGTCAGGCGGAATCCGATACGTTGTGACCTCACGACTCTTACAGAAAGAGAATCTGCCAGACAAAGCGCGCGCGTTATGGACTATCGTCAGTTCTGGTTTTAACACGAACCATTGGCTTGCCGCAGCATACAAGGGTTCCCTTTCCCGCTTCCAAGACTCTGACTTTGTTTCCGCAGATCTTGCACAGGTACACTTCCTCAGCTTTTGTTACAGTTTCACCCCCTACCTCATCCAAGCATCAAAGACTCAAGGCTTTAACAGCATTATCTAAGAGTTTAAATATTACCGGGTTTTGACTGTTCTCAAAAATCAGGTGAGAAAGTGAGCAAAACAATCGAGAATCTAAAGAATGCGTTTGCAGGAGAATCACAAGCTAATCGCCGCTATTTAGCCTATTCGCGCAAGGCAGAAGAGGAAGGGTTGCTACAAGTGGCAAAACTGTTCAAGGCCGCTGCCGAAGCTGAAACTGTTCATGCGCTCAACCACTTGCGCATCATGGGTGAGATAAAATCGACGACTGATAACCTGACGACTGCCTTTTCTGGTGAGACATTCGAGTTCAAGACAATGTACCCGGAATACCTGGCAAAAGCGAAAAATGAGGGAAACCAACAAGCAGCTTGGAGTTTTGACGTCGCAAACAAGGTGGAACAAATCCACGCTGGGCTTTTCTCAGAAGCCATCGAAGCACTAAGAACCAAAAGACCGCTTGCACCTGTTGATTACTACGTCTGCAGTGTATGCGGAAACACGGTTGAAGGCGAAGCCCCAGACAAGTGTCCGATCTGCGGAGCTCCAAAGTCCAAATTCTTTAGGGTAGCCTAGCGTGGGAAAATGGACACTAATGCGCTGCGCATGCTCAGCTATGGCATGTACGTGGTGACCTCGGGAAAGGAAGCAAAGTGTAACGGTCAAATCGCAAACACAGTCTTCCAGGTAACATCTCACCCACCAACATTGGCGGTGACCATAAACAAGCAGAATTTCACACATGAACACATAAGAAACAGCCGCGTTTTTGCTGTTTCAGTTCTTTCGAAGAGTGCAACGCTCAAGTTCATAGGTGATTTTGGTTTTAGATGCGGAAGGACAGTAGACAAATTCGAAGGACTAAACTTCAAGATTGGGAAAACAGGTACCAGAGTAGTCTTAGATTACACAGTTGCCTACTTGGAGGCTGAAGTCGTGAAGGAGGTTGATGCCGGCTCTCACACAGTTTTCATTGGCAATCTAGTTAATTCTGAAGTGTTGAGTGAAGAGGAGCCCATGACTTATGCATACTACCATGAGATCATACGAGGCGCGACTCCAAAATCAGCTCCAACATACTCGCAAACAACGAAAGAAGAGGAGGTTAGTAGAAACATGAAATACAGATGCACTATTTGCAGCTATGTATATGACCCAGAAAAGGGCGACTCTGGCTCAGGAATAGCAGTAGGGACTCCTTTCGACAAACTTCCCGGAAGCTGGGTTTGCCCTCTCTGCGGAGCCCCGAAAGAGCAATTCGAGAAGATAGAGTGAGAACACACAGGTTGCAGGCGCGCGCGCATTACTCTCCAGATTCGCGAAGGTGCTACACGTAGCTTGGGCACCACAATGTGGAGGCATTAACCGTTTTCTCTCTTTTCTGCCGTACCCTGCTAAGAACGTATTAAATGTCATGTGCGTAGTAGACGGTGAGATGTGAGGTGGGTGGTCTTTGACTGTGATACATTCAAAGGCAAAGCTGATAGAGGGTTTTCGGATAGCCGTTGATGATGGAAGGGCTCACAGTGTATGCGTTGACCTGCCGCCGGATATGGGCACGGATAGGGGGCCAACTGCGCTGGAGCTTGGAGTAATGAGTTTTGCGGGTTGTGTGGCAACTATCTTCGTGTTGATGGCCAAGAAGACAAGAGTCAAGATTAGTGATCTGGAGATCACGATGAAAGCGGAGAAACCTGAAGGAGCAAAAACAGTAACTAAGGCTGATTACGAGGTCATTGTCAAGAGCAGTGAGAGCGAGGACAAACTAAAGAGAGTTTTCGAACTGACCAGGGCTAACTGTCCTGTCGGTCTTCTGTTCGAGAGAGCAGGCGTTGAAGTCAGCTATAAACTCAAAATTTCGAAGTAGCTATGTCATGCTTGCAGGGTGACCAGGGATTCATGTGGGGACGGGGCAAAATCCGAAGTTGAAAGGAAGCGCTGGAATAGAAGACGAAAATGAATCGAATCCCATGGAGGAGTACTGGCAGCTAGGATTCAGCAGGATGAGATAAGAACAACCTGATACTCCTGAAGAAATCGCGTGCGCATCAATGGCAGGGTGCTATTTTGTTTGGAGTTTTCCGTTCTTTAGAATGGTCGATGTCTCTCCTTTGCTGTTTGTGATTGTCACTGTAGGCTTGGAGATGAGGAAATCCATGTGGTTGCCCGACGGGTTCCTTCCGCCTGGCATATCGAGATTGTGCCCGAACGCAATGTGAACCGTTTCAGTGATTTTCTCGGTCTCCAAGAACTCTTCTAGAGACTTGGCTTTGGGATTCATTCCGAAGGCGAATTCTCCCACACTCCTCGCCCACTTGTCGGTGGTCAGAGCGTCTTCAACATGTCTCAGGGCTTTCTTGTCTTCTGAGATCGCCTTCCTGACTGTGCCTTTCTCGACGACGAGTTCAACGGACTTCTTCAACGCCCCGACCCCGCCTATAGCCAAGTCACAAACCAGTTTTCCCTCCAGCGAATCTTCAACAGGTGCTGCCAAAACCTCTCCCGTGGGCAAGTTCATCCATTTCATCTCTCTCCAGTCGATAATAGTGTCTGTGTAGAATCGTCTGCCCTCGGTGCTAAACGAGATTGAAGTACCGGAAGGAGCAGTCACTTCTACCGTACTCGTCTGCTGTAGCGCTCTGAGGAGGCTTCGGGCGTTTTCCTGCATCTGCCTGTGCTCTTCCACCGTAAGCGATAAAGCTCCCTTTGTGAGCATTTCAAGGCTTACGCCAGGGCAATGCCCCAACCGGGACCTCTTGTCCCGTGTTTCAAGAGTGATTAGCTTGATCCTGAAAGGCGTTTCCCCACCGACCCCGCGCAGAAGGTTCACGAAAATGTCAGGTTTTCTGCTTGTTATTATCTCGCTTAGATGCTGTGGAACTTCGTTTCTGGCAGTCCGCGATGTTTTCAACACCAGGAGTCTTGTCCACAATCCTTGACTTAAGGCTCCTTCGGCGAATGCCTGTCCGATCTTGGCTTTCTCATCGTCGCACACTATTAACACTCGTTCTCCCGCAACGGCTTCAAAGACACATTCGAAAGCGTTCTTCGCTGACTCGGAGGCACGCACAATATCACCGTAATGAAGTAGATGTGTTCACATAAGAGTTTTGGGACGTTGCCCCATTCTCCCCTCTCCCGATCTTCTGTATTGTAATACAGGCGTCGTTCTAGTGGCTCTCGCTCCATGAGTGGGCACATTTCGTGCATTTGTAATGTTCCACAGTTCGCTCACGTCTCACACCTGCATGCTCGCCTGAGACACTTGAGAACCACTGATAGGCGTCTTCGTTCCCGCATTTAGGGCACGTCCGTGCAACTTTTCTAACGGTGCTTTTTTGCGAGTCGAGTACATAGATGGCATTGGAACTGTTCCTCTTTGCCCTTTTAACGTCTGTTCTCACTTCCAGCCGGCTCAACTTCTTGCACTTGGGGCACCACAGGCCCTCTCCCTTCTTTCTAAGCAGTGTGCCGCAGTCGTCGCAAAACTCCAGAGCGCCCACACTCCTGTTGCTTGGTGGCAGAGCAGGTTTTCAATATAAGGATTTCCGATAAACCCCGCGAGAGCACTTATTAGATGAACCTGTGCTTACCTCAGTCAAGGGCAAGCGGGTATTCTTGATGGAATCACACAGGCGTGCAGGTGAGGTCTAGAATGGAGGCGCAGGATCTGCAGTCTGTAGGTCCCGATCTCACGTTTGTAGGTCATGTCTCAATCGACGAGATTGAGAACATCAGGGGAACTAAGACACAGCCGGGCGGAGGCGCGTTGTACTCTGCCATTGCTGCCAAAACCCAAAACGTTGCCGTGGCGCTTGTCTCAGCGGTTGGCAAAGACTATCCCTTCCGATTCTGCTTCAGTGGCTTTGAATCAACATGCGTAAGAACGCTGAACATGGCCACGACCAGATTCCACATTCGTTATAACAAAGACTGGGAAGCCAGCTACATGAAAACGAGCGTAGGAGCTGGCGCCAGAATAAGCTCGTCGCTTATTCCATCCAGGTTCCTCAAACCTCAAGGCACAGTCCACCTGTCTCCGATGAAACCATCCAAAGCTTCCAAAATAGCAGATGATATTAGAAGGAGATCACCGGACACTAAACTATCGATTAGCACTTGGATAGGATACATGGAGACACAGAAGGAGAGAAGAACCCTTGCGGAGCTTGCTTCAAGAGCTGACTTCTTCATGCTCAACGAGTTTGAGGCAAAAGCCCTCGCCCAGACGAGTTCCCTCTCCCTTGCCCTAGAACGAATAAAGGCAAGAAACCTCATAGTGACGATGGGGAAGCTCGGGGCAATTGTAAGCGGTGTTGACTTTGACCCCCAGATGGTCCCAGCATTAGTCAACCCTACAGGCAAGATCGTGGACACCACGGGAGCTGGAGACGCATGGAACGGTGCCTTCCTCGCATCCTACAAAACAACAAAGGACCTGATGAAAGCGGTAACCGCAGCTTCAATAATCTCGAGTATAAAATGCTCACAATGGGGATTCAAGGCGATACAAAACCTGACGTTTCAAAAGCCTTCAGATGCGGTGGAATATGTGCTCGCGCTCAAAGAAGGAAACATGCAGAGAAGAATGACCGATTACTCACAATCACGTAAGCCACAAGGATAGCAACGAGGGTATGTGAAAACGTGAAAGTATTGTTTGTCTGCACCGGCAACGCACATCGAAGCCCATTAGCAGAAGCACTACTGAAAAAGCTTAGACCTGACCTGCAAGTGGAATCCGCAGGGCTACACGTGGCTATCCCAATTTCAGAAGCAGTTAGGGAATACTTGGCAAGAGAGAACGCGGCTAGATACCTAAAAAGAGCTCCAGAAGACCTGAACAGCAAACAGATCAACAGATATGACCTAATCGTAGCCATGGAGCAGAAACACAAAGACGCAATCACATTCAAATGCCCTGAATGCGAAAACAAGATAGCCGTGTGGAACATCGAAGACCCATATTTCCTCCCAGCCAAAGAAGCCGAAAAAGTCTACAGGCAAATCAGCAAGAAAGTTGTAGAGCTGGCTAGATCTTTGTGAAGTTCGCTCACATAAGACAAAAATAGCTCATCACCAAAATTCACTACGTACTCTACTGAGAAGGGTAGGGAATGGAGTAGGGTCACGTTTGCGGGGTTGCCCTAGCCTGGTAGGGGGCAGGCCTGCTAAGCCTGTGGTCGAAATGGCCGCGTGGGTTCAAATCCCACACCCCGCGCCATAAAACCTGATCAGAAGCCTGTCATGACTCTGAATCTTTTCTGATAAGAGCTCATCAATGCAGTTGCGCGCGCACCATACAACGAAAACCAACCTCTAAACTGAAGGCAAGAATCATTTCCAAGGGTCATTTTGTTGGGTTTGAATCAGTATTTGAAGGTAACAAGAGATAACTTGAGCACGGGCGGAATCTAACGTTGGGTGCGTACAAAGTGAGTATGCTAGAGAATAGGGAAT
>CAYGVX010000005.1:55514-65541 GCA_964353725.1 uncultured Candidatus Bathyarchaeia archaeon | reverse complement strand
GTGTAGCCCGTTCTGGAGACGAATGCCTCTAGACCCGCAAGCTTGGTCCAACCACATTTGAAGCGTTTAATGCTGCTCAGGTCGTTTGTGACTACCTTTTGAAGCGTCTCCTGAGCTCTTGGTCCTTGGACTGCGAACATGGCTATGTTGTCTGACAAATCCTCCACCTTGACATCGAAGCCCGACGCCTGCTCCGTCAACCACTGATAGTTTTTGTTTCTGTTAGTCGCATTGTAGACCATGAAGAACCTACCTTTTTCCTGTCGAGAGAGGACGAAATCGTCTTTTACTCCGCCTCTTTCGTTGCACATGAGGGAATATTGGGCGTCCAAAGGCTCCAGGGCGGAGACGTCGTTGGTTGTTACGTAGTTTAGGAAGGCTTCGGCGTCGACCCCAGTTATGGCCACTCTTCCCATGTGGGTCACGTCGAAGATGCCAACGCCGTTTCTGACAGCCAAGTGCTCGGGAATTATACCCTTGTACCATATTGGCATTTCGAACTCTGCAAATGAAACCAGTTTGCCGTGTTGGGCGTGAAAGTCGTAGAGGTGGGTTTTCCTGCCTTGATTACTCAAAGATCGCACTTTCCGTTTCTTTAACGTTAAGATGCCGGTTTTACTTCGACGTTGATGGGGATTAAGGATAGTTTATTGCCGCATTTCGGGCATTTTCCGTTGTGTTTCTGTATGATTTCGTCCGGAGGTTTCAGCTCCGCGCCCTCGTATAGTATGCAGTTGCATTTTTGGCAGAAAACTTTTTGAGGCATAAATGCTATCCCACGTGAAGGCTTAAGGAGAAGTGACGGAGCAAACTATTTATACCTTCTTGTAACTGTCGCGATTTTGTGTGTTGCTCTAACTGGACCCTCTTGCATGCTCCAATAGGTTGCTGAGAGACCCCAAATGTGTGTGGGTGTGATTTTGTTTTCACTCTTTTCGGGAAACCAATCTGTTTAGGTCGTCTTCCCCTTCAGCGTATCCTGAGGCGATTAAAATGTCGTTTTGTTGAATGCTTGTGTTGGGGGTAGGGCGTATCCAATTGTTGCCTCTGCGTATAGCGAGAACCCACATGCCGGTTTCCTCGTGTATTTGGGCTTGGCGAAGAGTTTTTCCCACTAGTGGAGACTTGGGTGACACTTGTACGTGGGCCACTGTTTCTCCTGCTTCCTGGATTGCACGTTTGAGGATGGGATGGGGTTTCAACTCTCGTAGAACCACTTGAGCTATTGCAGCTGCGGCATCGGCAACTTTTTCTGTAATGACCCCGAGCCTGATTAGCCCCAGGAAATCCTTGGATTCTTCGGGCGTGAACCCGCTTGCTAGGACTAGCAGCTCGAATTCCGTGTGGAGCTCGTCCATGCATTCTTCGAGAGCTTGCACTTCTTCCGCGAGGTAGCGATTGTTCAACAAGAGGGAAGAGTATGCCAGGTCAAGCATCAATTCAGAAGTGTCTTTGAGACAGGCAAGCTTGTCGGCGATCACCTCAAACCTTTCTCTCTTCTTGGCCAATATTACTCCTCCAACTCTCTGAGGACTCCTTCGGCAAGCCCCTTCAGTTCGTCAACGCCGCCTGATGCCCCACGAGCTATCAGCACGTCTCCTTTCTCGAGTTTTTCTGCGTCTTTTGGGTTTATTATCCAGTCTTTGTTTCGTCTAATCGCTATGATGTCCACACCGAATCGCGCAGCTAGCCCCAACTTGTCAAGGGAAGCCCCTGTTAAGATCGAGTTCGGGGCTATTTTTACCCGGACTAGCTGTTCTTCCACTCTTTCAAAGGTTTTGCGAACGAGGGGGTGGATGCCTATGTTTCTTGTAACTATTGTCGCAATGTCTCCGGCAGCGTCTGAAACTTTGTCTGCGGCAGAGGCAACCACCGAAACACCTACAAGATTCTCAGCGTCTTTGGCGTCCCTGACTGCAATCATGATGTTCATGTCTAAGAGGTATGCCAGAGTGTCTACGCGTTGTTCAAGCTCCAAGACCTCTTCGGCTAACTCTCTGCTGTCGAAGAGCGCGGCGGAGTATGCTAAGTCAAGCATCAATTCAGACAGGTCTTTGATTTCAACCAGCAACTCTCTGACGGATACGGGCTTGTATTCAATCTTCTCAAACTTCACCATGTGTAAAGAACACTCCGACGAGGGTGGAGGTCACCGCAATTAATACTGTGTGAGTATAGATATTTGTTGTTATTTCAAAATCCCCCCACTAGACCCAGCATGATGAGTAGCGAAACCGTTGTTAAGGTGTCAGCCAACGAGCTTTCTATGGGGATTACAAAGTTGTCCGGGTCTAGACCCTTCCTGAATGTGAGGATAGCCACGCTGAACGAAATGCCAATCATGAAAATCGCTGCAAAAACGTTCGTGGCTAAGAGCAAGCCGATGAATCTTAAGGCTGCCAAAGAGCTCGGGTTGGCTTGGGAAAGAGAGCCAATGAGCGCATAAACCACATACATTGCTGCTGAAGCTGTCCAAGCTCCCACTATTTGGTTAGTGTGATTTCTTATCGCTTTGAAGGAGGGATCAAGCGTTCCCAGAGCAAGCTTCGTCGTGGCAGTCGACCCCACTACGGCTCCAACATCTCCCATAGTATCAATGAGCGCAGGATAGACAATGTAAATCTCTGGTCGGCGACCCACCACTTCGCTAATCCGAGAAAGCACTGATCCTGTGATGTTTACTATGAATGCCACAATAATCAAGGTGTAGAAGGTTTCTCTAATAGTTCTCACGAATTCTGGTTCTTTCCTATTCCTGTAGAGAATAAACAGGACAACGCCCACAAAGACGATGCAAACCATTGACACCACAAGCCCACCTACGTTCACAAAAAAAAGGACGTTTAACACTAAAGCGTAGCACAAGGTCACCAACATGTCAGCCATTGTAGACTCTATGGGGTAAACAACAATGTCGGGGTCCAAGCCCTTTTTGAACGAAGAAAAGGCGATAACCATTGTCATAGGAGATATAACAAGTATCGAAATGCCCATGGTCGCTGTCAAAGTCCCGAAAATAATAGGCGCGTTCAAGATGCTCACTCCCAGAAAAAGCGTGTTAAAGAGCATCGCTACGAGCCCTAAAAAGATGCTGCTCTCAAGGGTTAAAACCACAACGGTGCTCCACAACAAATGAAACCTCTTCGCACCCTTCCCAAAGAGACTTGTGGGAATGGTGCCTAAATGCAAGCCTGTACTCAGGTGCCCAGAGAAGAGACCGCCTATAACGCCTCTAATGCTGACAATCCCCGGATAAAGAGCGATTATCCAAGGTTCCCTTGAGAAGAGACCCAGAGAAAACGCTACGATAGAACCGGCAACTATGCCGCCGAAGTTGAAAAGGTATGAGAATAACGCTTGCTCGGTCGTCTGCAGGAGACCAAGGCGCCTAAAGCTCCCTGTGCCCATGTCAGCTTCCCCTCTCCTTTTCTACGACTTGACCCACTATTGGTTTCACCCTCCATGCCTCCACTTCTCCAAGGCAGAGCGGTGTCACATTTCCAGCGGTCTCGCAACTCGGGCACTACTCTGTCTCCGTAAACTGCAGAATCAGTCATGATGACTTAAATAGATTTCCAAGAAAAAGGGAAAAACATGGAGAGGGGTTTAGCCCTCTTTCTCCACTTGCTTTATCGTGTCCTCTATAATGTCCAGCCCCGAGTCAATGAGCTCCCTCGTGATGAGAAGTGGAGGTGCTATTCGTATGGTAGACTTGCCACAGGTTATCACCGCCACGCCGCGTTTCCAACTGCGCATCATAACCTCTTCCGCCTTCTTCGACGCCGGCTTCTTGCTCGTCTTGTCCTCAACCAGCTCTATGCCAATCATCAAGCCTTTCCCGCGCACGTCGCCCACAATCTCGCTCTTCTCCTTCAGCTCCTCGAGTCTCTTGATCGCGTGGGTGCCTTGTTTAGTAGCGTTCTCTCTCATTCCCTCGTTTTGAATCGCGTCGACGACTGCCGACGCCGCAGCACAGGACACGGGATTTCCGCCGAAAGTGCTAGCGTGAGAACCGCCTTCCCAATCCATCAGCGAAGCTTTTGCAACCGTGGCGCCGAGAGGGAGTCCCGCGGCTATTGACTTGGCTATGCACACTATGTCTGGCTCAACGCCCCAGTGCTCGATCGCAAACCACTTCCCAGTCCTCCCCATGCCCGCTTGCACTTCATCGTCCATCATCAGTATGCCGTACTTGTCCGCCAGTTTCCTCAGCCTTGGAAAATACTCTGGGGGTGGAACGACGTAGCCGCCCTCGCCTTGAATGGGCTCGAAGACGAACGCCGCGACCTCTTCCGGAGGGATGTATTTTTGTAGAACGTGCTCGTCTATGAAGTCCACACACCAGTAATGGCAGTCGGGGTAGGTGAGCTTGAACGGACAACGGTAACAATAAGCGTAAGGTACGTGGGTTACGCCGGGAACAAGTGGGAAAAAGTGACGCCTCTGGACGGGTTTGCTGGCCGTGAAGGACATCGCCCCGAAGGTTCTGCCGTGAAAGTCGCTTATGAAGGCGATGTATAGCTGTTTCCGAGTGTGCCATCGCGCAAGCTTAGCCCCAGCCTCAACTGACTCGGCGCCGCTGTTGCTGAAGAAAACCTTTTTCTCCCACTTGCCGGGAGTTATCTTCACAAGCTTCTCTGCCACGTCCACCACTTCGCGGTAAAGAAAATCAGTGACCGAGTAGTGGAGAAAGCGGTCCAGCTGGTTCTTTATCGCTTCAACCACTTTTGGGTGGCTGTGACCCACGTTCAAGCACACTAGACCTGAGTTGAAGTCGATATACTCGTTTCCGTCCACGTCACGTATGATGCAGCCTTTCCCGCTCTGTATCGCAAGGGGATAGAACCTTACGAAGGACTGGGAGATTACTCTCTCGTCGCGTTGAGCGAGCTCTCGTGCCTTAGGTCCTGGAGGTGTGACAATGATTTTGGGGTAATCTGGCATTCTGAATCACCTTTTTGTGAAGACTAATCAATAGCTAAGAAGGGATTTTTATAGCTATCTGTTAGCGTTTAAAGTAGAAAAAGGTGTGGGTCAGATCCTTGTGTACCGTTCGGGGACCTGAGACCCGACGTCGTGGATCTTGGATTGAGGGGAATATCTCCGGTCTATGGTCGAGTCATGCTTATCTCGATGGTCGAGACGCTGCGCTTCCTTCCCTCTTCGCATTGTACCTCTTCGGTGCCGATGACAATGCTCTTCAGCTCTACGTCCTTTGTGAAGGCGCGTCTTAGCAGTTCGACGGTGTCGACGGCTGTGCTGATTGCCCGCCCTCTAGCTTTGAGGCAGATGCTTTTCTCACCTGAGTTGAAGAAGGTGAGGCAGGCAACCACGTAGTTCATCACTGGTTTCTGGCCGATGAGGACGACGCTGTCGCTCGTCTTTACCACCTCTTTTGGTTTCCTTTCGGGTTTTGCAGGTTTTTCTTCTGTCACGTTCTCTCCTCCAAGTTGCTTGAGGACCATGATGGCCTATGAGAGCGCCCGTACTCAAGATTCTACTTTATGTCCTAAAAAACTCTCTTCGGGTCTCTTATAGTTTTCCCACGTCTCAAAATAGACAGACAAAGAGGGGGGGGAAGGTACTCTGTGTCTTCAGCGTCCGCCCTGTTCCATGCCCTTTTCAAAAGCCCGTGCGTTTACGTCGAGGAATTCGGATTTCTTACCAAAGAGCTCCTTCAAACCTTCGAGGACGACTTCTCTTGAGACGACCTTTGTCCTTGCAACATAAGCTCCTAGCATGACCATGTTTGCTGCTCTTTTTTCACCGACCTCTGCTGCGATGTCGTTGGCTGGTATCGCTATGGCTCCGATATCCTTTCTCGTCACCGTGCGGGTGATCAGCGATGTGTTGAGGAGCAGCAGACCTTGGGACTGCAAGCACGGTTCAAAGGCCTCCAAGGAGGGGTTGTTCATGATAATGAGGGCTTGCGGCGTAGTTATGACTGGCGACCCGATTTCCTCGTCAGAAATCACTACAGTGCAGTTGGCGGTTCCTCCGCGCATCTCTGGACCGTACGACGGTATCCAGGTAACATGCTTTCCAGCCTTCATTGCGCTATATGCCAGAAGCTTCCCAATGAACATTAGCCCTTGACCGCCGAAACCAGCCATAACCACGTTGGCGTAGAGTGGCCTCTCATTGGCTGTTTTCTCCAAAAGTCAGCTCTCCTTTGGAGTCCTGAACTCACCCAGCGGGTAGTATGGTATCATTCTCTCTTCAACCCACTTTGCTGCCTCAATGGGTGTCATGTGCCAGTTCGTTGGGCATTGGGACAAGACTTCAACCATGGAGTATCCCAAGCCTTTTATCTGTGTTTCAAAGGCTTTCTTTATGGCTTTCTTGGCTTGTAAAATGTTCTTCGGGCTGTTCACGCTTACTCTTGCAATGTACGCCGAGCCATCCAAGGTTGCCAATAGCTCGCACATCCTGATCGGAAAGCCCGCGTGTTCAGAAGAGCGTCCCATGGTGGATGTCGTGGTTTTCTGACCGAGAAGTGTGGTAGGTGCCATCTGCCCCCCAGTCATCCCGTAGATTGCGTTGTTGATAAAAATCGTCGTTACTTTTTCTCCACGAGCGGCTACGTGAACGGCTTCTGCGGTTCCTATGGAAGCGAAGTCGCCGTCGCCTTGGTAAGTGAACACGACGAGTTCTGGATGCACTCGCTTGCAGCCTGTCGCCACGGCGGGCGCGCGACCGTGAGCTGCCTCGTACATGTCGACGTCAAGATAGTTGTAGATTAGCACCGAGCAGCCTACTGGTGCAACCCCTACAGTTGTTTCCCTTACCCCAAGCTCGTCTATTACCTCTGCGACTAGGCGGTGAACGATTCCGTGACCACATCCTGGGCAGTAGTGAGTCGTCACCTGCTTGAGTGTTCGCGGTCTTCCAAAGACTTTTTCGAATTCCAGTTGCACCTATCTTGCCTCCTTCACGAGTTTTTCTGTTTGAAAGATGATTTCATCGTAACTTGGAACCATGCCGCCTGTTCTCCCGTAGAAGTGAACGTGAGCTTTGTCGCAAACGCCGAGTTTCACGTCTTCAACCATCTGCCCAAGGCTCATCTCAACCACCAAGAATTCATCAATTCCCTCGGCCATCTTGTGGAAGGTCTCGTAGGGAAACGGAAAGGCGGTGATTGGCCTAATCATCCCCACCTTGACTCCTTTTTCACGCAAGTTCTTGATAGCTGTCTTCGCGATCCTCGCAACTGTTCCGTAAGCAGCTATGACAACCTCGGCGTCGTCGGTTAGGTAAGTTTCTACGCGCGCCTCGTTCTTTATGATCTGCTGGATTTTGGCGTTTATCTCCAAGTTGTGCTTCTCCAAGACCACCGGGTCAAGGTAGAGGCTTTTGACCACGTTGGGCGGACGCCCTTCAGCCCCAGTGAGAGCCCAATCTTTCGCTGGAAGGTTCGGCGGCGCCTTCTTTGTGAACTCGACGGGCTCCATCATCTGACCCATGTAGCCATCGCCCAAAACCATGACGGGGTTCCTGTACCTGTCAGCCAAGTCGAAAGCTTCCATCGTAAGCGACACCGCTTCCTGTAAAGTGTGCGGCGCCAACACCAGCAAGTGGTAGTCTCCGTGCCCCCCGCCCTTCGTCGCCTGGAAATAGTCAGATTGTGAAGGTTGTATGCCACCCAACCCGGGACCGCCACGCATTATATTCACTATCACACAAGGGAGTTGGGCACCGACAATGTACGAGATTCCTTCCTGCATAAGACTGATCCCTGGGCCGGAGGAGGAAGTCATGACCCTAGCACCTGCACCAGCGGCGCCGAAAATCATGTTGATAGCGGCAATCTCGCTCTCCGCTTGCAGGTAAACCCCTCCGACTTCGGGAAGACGTCTTGACATGTACTCGGGGATTTCGTTCTGCGGCGTTATGGGATAACCGAAGAAGTGCCGACAACCAGCTTGAATGGCTGCTTCGGCGATCGCCTCGTTACCAGTCATGAACATTCTTTCCATCACTTCTCTCCTCCAATCTTCTTTTCCCGGTAAACTTCAATTGCAACGTCCGGACAAGTCGTGGCGCAAAGAGTGCAACCAGTGCAATTGCCTTCGGGGTCAACAAGCTCGGCCACGTAGAAGCCTTTCAAGTTGATTCGGTCAGAGAGGCGTATGAGATGGAGTGGACAGGCGTGACCGCAGAGTGAACAGCCCTTACACACGTTTTCGTCTATCACGATTTTACCCATCTATCTCGCATCCCTCCAGACATCACCACTGCGCGTTGCATGTTCAACGCGGGCACGTTTAGAAGTAAGAGATACTATGGGAAAGGGAAAAGGGTTTCGCAAGAACACTGAAAATCCATGTAGGGAACACTCGCCGGAAACGTGCCCTCATTTCCTGTCGCTAGACTCCATGCATCACAATAGATCATGTTCTTGACTGCTAGAAGGAAAAGTGTATATTTGACTGCTAGAATGTAGAATGAAAGATCCGAGGAAAATCAGATGGCACAGTTTCACGAGATACGGTGGCATGGAAGAGGCGGACAGGGCGCGTGGACAGCGAGTGAACTCCTAGCAAAAACCGCAATTCGAGAAGGAAAATTCGTCCAGTCCTTCCCCGAGTTCGGACCTGAACGCATGGGCGCCCCTCTAACAGCTTTTACGCGGATCAGCACAGAGCCCATCAGACTTCATTGTTCCGTCTACAACCCAAACGTGGCAGTTGTCCTAGACCCGACCCTCATGAAAACAGTTGCAGTGACTCATGGTCTCACCAAAGATGGAACCCTAGTCGTCAACACAGGAGAAAGCCCCGCAGAACTGAGGAAAAGACTGGGACTGGAGTCTTCGCAGACAGTCTGGACTGTCCCTGCAACTGACATCGCCATAAGAATACTGAACGCCCCCATCACCAACACTGCCATGCTTGGAGCTGCAACCCGCGCAGCACCCCTAGTAAGCTTGGAGAGCATTGAAATGGTTATCAAAGAACGCTTCCGCCAAGAACTTGCAGAGAGAAACATCGTGGTCATGAGAGAAGCCTACAAGGAGGCCAAATGCGAATGAGCCAAAAACAGAAGGGATGGAAAGAGCTCCCGATAGCGGGCGTCTGCTGGAAACCCGCCACTGAATACTACACGGGCGACTGGAAAACCTTTAAGCCCATCCACGACCCCCAAAAATGCACTAAATGTTTTCTATGCCCCATGATATGCCCCGACGCAGCTATCAAGTGGAATAAAACCACGGAAACCATCGAATTCGACTACAACTTCTGCAAGGGCTGCGGCATATGCGCCAACGAATGCCCAGCCAAGGCAATCCAGATGGTGAGGGAAGGGGAGGCTTGAGGATGGCGACTGTTCAACAGAAAACCATGGCACTGAACGGCGACGAAGCGATAGCCCTCGCCGTCAAACAGTCAGACGTAGACGTAGTAGCAGCCTACCCCATAACGCCTCAAACGATAATCGTAGAGAAGCTCAGCGAATATGTCGCAGACGGAGAGGTGGACACAGAGTTTGTGTGCACCGAGTCCGAGCACAGCGCCCTCACCGCGTGCCTGACTGCCTCAGCCATGGGAGCCCGAACCTTCACAGCCTCAGCCTCCGCGGGTCTGGCCCTGATGCATGAGATTCTCTACGTCACCTCAGGCTGCAGAGCCCCGGTGGTGATGGCAATAGCCAACAGAGCGCTTTCTGCCCCGATAAACATTCACTGCGACCACTCCGATTCCATGGGAGAAAGAGACTGTGGATGGGTGCAGATCTACGTGGAGAATTCTCAAGAAGCCTACGACTCCATCATCCAAGCCTTCAGAATAGCCGAGCATCCAGACCTGCTGCTTCCAGTCATGGTGTGCCTCGACGCCTTCTTCCTCAGCCACACTCTAGAAAACGTGGAAGTCCTGCCCGACGAAACCGTGCGAGAATTCGTCGGAACCAGGCAAATCCCCAAAGTGATGGGACACGAGGGCAAGGAAGTCCCGTTCAAACTCGACCCGAACAACCCCTTGACGATGGGTCCCCTCGACCTCTACGACTACTACTTCGAGCACAAGAG
>CAYGVX010000005.1:0-55414 GCA_964353725.1 uncultured Candidatus Bathyarchaeia archaeon | reverse complement strand
ACCCCTTGACGATGGGTCCCCTCGACCTCTACGACTACTACTTCGAGCACAAGAGGCAGCAAGAGGAAGCTATTACAAAGGCGTCTCAGATCATCAAGGGAGTTCACGACGAATATGCCAAGATGAGTGGGAGAAAATATGGAGACGGTCTCGTAGACGCCTACCGACTAGAAGACGCAGAAATCGCAACGGTGTGCGTCGGCTCCACCGCGGGTACCACAAAGGTGGTAGTAGACCAGCTCAGAGACGAAGGCATCAAGGCGGGACTGCTGCGAATACGCACTTTCCGACCCCTTCCAGTGGACGAAGTCCAGAAGGCTTTGAAGAACGCAAAGGCTGTGGCAGTTATGGACAGAAGCAACAGCTTCGGCGGACACGGGGGAGCCGTGTTCCACGAAGTCCGCCACGCCCTCTACGACGCCCAGACACACCCCCATGTCTTAGACTACATATATGGACTCGGGGGAAGAGACATGCCAAAAAACATAATCCAGGGCATCTACGAAGACCTACAGGACATCCTCGAGACAAACCGTGTCAAGAGTCATGTGCAGTTCGCAGGATTGAGAGAGTAGGAGACGAAAAAAATTGACAGCAGCACCTTGGAAATTCACCGCGAAAGAAATCGCTGAAAAACCCGACCTCTTCACCTCTGGACACAGAGCATGCGCGGGATGCGGACCCGCAGTGGCCCTGAGGCTGGTAATGAAAGCCACACGGGGCCCAACAATCGTCACAAACGCAACGGGGTGCATGGAAGTGGTCTCAACGATATATCCCTACACTGCTTGGAAGACGCCGTGGATTCACACCGCATTCGAGAACGTAGCAGCCAACGCATCGGGCATAGAGGCGGCCATAAAGGCGATGAAAAGGAAAGGAAGACTAGAGGGAGACATTGACGTTATAGCCTTTGCAGGCGATGGAGGCACGTTTGATATAGGCATCCAAGCCTTATCAGGCGCGGCTGAAAGAGGACACGATTTCCTGTATGTCCTCTACGACAACGAAGCCTACATGAACACGGGCATACAGAGAAGCGGAGGCACCCCCTACGGCGCCTCAACCACCACGTCGCCAGCAGGCAAGGTAATCCCTGGAAAACTTCAGTTCAAAAAGCCAATCGCAGAGATAATGGCGGCTCACGAGATACCTTACGTGGCAACCGCCTCAATCGCCTATTGGCAGGATTTGCTAACGAAAGCGCGAAGAGGCTTAGAGGCAGAAGGCCCAGCCTTCCTACACGTCCTTGCACCCTGCCCGAGAGGATGGCGCTACGAAACTGACAAGACGATAGAAGTCGCTCGCCTCGCGGTAGAGACATGCATATTCCCACTGTGGGAGGTCGTTGACGGCGAATACTCCTTATCCCCTCAGAGCAAGATCGTAGCGCTGAAGCCAGAGCGCAAGAAACCGATCACGGATTATCTGAAGATGCAGCGCCGCTTCAGTCACCTGTTCAACCCGAAATGCGAGCAAGTGGCCAAAGACCTTCAGAAAATGGTTGACAAACGGTGGAGCCAGCTTCTCAAGAAGTGCAATATGGCATAGAGAAAGCTATAGGACAAAAAGCAGAGCTATTAGAACCAGCCCGGCAACAGCGAACAGCGGAACCGCAACCCTCTTTGCCCTATGCACACTTTTGTCAGCCAGAAAGGGCAGTTCCTCTATCTGCTTCTCTCCAATAACCTTCACGTTTGGAACGCCCCCAGCACGCCAAGCAACCGACGTGGGTTCCATATTGTTCAACGCCTCTACCACTGCAGCCTTCACATAACTTATAAGCCTCTCATGGGGAATCGCCTCGCCCAAGGGGTGATACCCCCGTGCAGTCATGACGACAGCATTCACTTCATGAGTGTCCGTCGTGAGCACCTCTCCACCATCAACTCCCAAGTCTTTTAGTGAGTAGAGAATCTTGTCCCGCAGTCCAGAGACCATGTTATTACCATCGATAGTCACGTAAGCGCTCACTTGCCCCCCAACTCTGAAAGCCAAGGCGCATATACCTCCAAGCCCCATCCCATCCTCAACACCAAACCCCTCGGGCACGATTCTCGCCGCACCCAATTCGAGTGATCGCCTCTTCATCCCAGAAGCCTTTCTCAAAGTCTCTGCGGCAGCTTCTTTCAAAGGCTCCAAGGCACTGTTGACATCAAAGGGGCTGTCGATGCTGTTGTGGGCGTTAATTATAATCACGTGTGCCAGTCCAAGCTTCGCAGCTTCTTCAACAATGAAGTCACCTATTTCCCGCGGAAAATCCTCGGTGGTCTCGGGAGCTAAAGTCAGAGTGAGAAGAGCGCAGTCTCCGAACATTTGGCAGCTTGCACCCGCAACGCCCCTCCGTGCTTTCACAAAACCAGTAGCATCCGAAACGAACCCGGAAAAATCTGCCGAGCCCAGTATTCCCTCCAGAACCCTCTGGTTTTGCAGCTGAGAGGACAAGTCGAATTCGTGCCCAAACAGCCCATGGGGAACAGCAGTCACACAGTGAAATTCCTTCTCCAGGGTTTCCTGAATAGTAAAAGGGAGAAGACTGCTACCCACGTTTCTGAAAGGCCCTGGGTGAAAAGACGGCACCACGACTATAGACTTGATGCCGCTCTCGGCTTTGAAGCCAAGAAGGGAAAAATCAACAGTCCTTTCCTTGCCAAACCTTTCAAAAAGATTCTCAATTGGAGTTGTCTGATTTTCCATCCAGTTGACCAAGAAAGCCCTCAAGACCATGGTCGTAGGGGTCTGTAGAGCTTCGACGCCCAAACAGTTGACAGAGCTTATGAAAACGTGTGCCGTGAGAATGGATACAAGAACCGCGGCTGGAAAGAAGCCGACGAGCCAAGCGCTCTCAAAAACATGGCCCACTGAAGAAGCTAGGTAAAACATGGAAAATAGGCAAAGCACAGGCTGGGTCAAGGAAGCCCCTACCATCTTCGAGTATGATGCGAAGGAAGTTGATGAGAGCACGATCAGACGAAGAATGCAGACCGCGGCAAATCCTATAGAGAAAAGGTCGAACCAGAAACCCCAGGAGATGAGTCGAACTGGTATGGAGCCCACGAGAAGAAAGCCGAACCACAACAGGAGGGAGAACATGGAAAGAGCGGCACAGCGTCTCGCGTTGTAGATGGGATCCGACTTGAAGAAAACCTGTCGTATGGTTAGGTCAGAGAGCACCGAAAGCGAGAAGAGGAATATGCCAAACTGCAATGCCAAGGCGATGGACGCGTTTGCAAATAGAAAGAGCGTCAAGATGCTGCCCGCAACACATAGCAGAAGAGTCAGAGCGGCAATTCTCGTGTAGGAGGGCAAAGTGAACAGTGAAGAATAATGCTTCACTGCCCTTTCAATCGAGTACTCCAATCCTTTCGAAGAAACCAATCACGGCTTCTCTCCGCACGAATCCCATGAATATGGCATTCTCAAATATTAAAGTTAGCAAACTCGAAGCATCGCAGGCAACAGTAGAGGTCGTTTGCTGTTCGAATGCCCCAAGATGAGGGGATAAGGTTTTATCTTGGGACAAGAATAAGAAAGAAGGACTGTTTATGCCAGCCAATGCTCTCCCTCCGCCCTCAATCTTCCACATGCTGGAAAAGAACGTGGGAAAGAGAGTATTGGTGATTCTGAACCAATCCTATGGGTTTGAGGGAGTCTTAGCCGCTATAACCCACGAGCCGCCTGGTGCTTGGCTCTCAAACGCGGAGGCCGTGGTCTTTCGGGCGACAATCGTGAACCCCATCCCACAGATCACAGCCAGAGAGGATAGAAGTGAGATTTTCGTTAATTTGAACGCGGTCCAGCGGATAGAAGTTCTCCACGAAGGCAGAGAGTAAAGACAGGCTTCTAGAACAGCCCACCGTAATAGTAGACTTGTGCTAGTACGCAGAAGAGTATCAACGCAATCGAGAAAACCACTATGAGTTCTGGCTTGATCTGCACACCTTCAGTCTCTTCCTCGAAGAACCGTAGCAGGCCGGCACTCGCCGCGGGCATCGGTGAACTGTCCCGTTTTTTCTTCTTACTCAAGCCATCAGACCCCTTGGCTTATAGTCATCGAGACTCGGTTAATTAACGTTGCCATTTCTTCAAAGCTTTTATGCCAGCGGCGAGCTTCATAATGCGAGGTTTGCTTATGTCAGCTCGCGAATCCTATGATAGGACTTTTAGACTTCTCCAAGAGCATCACAAGTGGTTCCAAGAAAGCATTCCTTTGATAGCAAGTGAAAACGTGTCCAGCCCAGCAGTGCGCGAAACCTTGGCAAGCGACTTCGGCCACCGTTACGCTGAAGGATGGCCTGGGGAGCGTGTCTATGCTGGATGCGTCTACATAGACCAAGTCGAGCTGCTTTGCATCGACTTGATGAAAAAACTGTTTGCAGCGGAGTTTGTCGATGTGCGCCCGATTTCAGGCGTGGTCGCTAACCTCGTGGTTTACACGGCTTTCACACAGCCGGGAGACGTTATGATGGCACTGTCCATTCCGTGTGGAGGGCACATAACTACGGGCAAAAAGGAGCTAGGGGGCACTGCAGGAGCGGTTAGGGGTTTAGACGTCCAATACTTAGCCTTGGACTACAAAGAACTAAACATCGACGTAGACAAGACAAAGGAGCGGGCGCAAAAATTGGTAGACGAGGGAAAGCCACCTAAACTGGTGATGTTCGGTGCAAGTGTTTTTCCTTTCCCGCATCCAATTAGAGAGCTTGCTGAGACGTTTCACAGCTTGGGCGCAACAGTGGGTTACGATGCTGCGCACGTGGCAGGATTGATTGCCGGCAAAACCTTCCAAGACCCGCTTCGAGAAGGCGTAGACGTAGTCAGTCTAAGCACCCACAAAACCTTCTTTGGACCGCAGCACGGCGGCGTACTCTCCTGGAACAAACATGCAGATGCCCTGAAGAAAGCTACGTTCCCAGGGATGGTGAGCAACCATCACCTGCACGCCCTCGCAGGCGTCACAGTGGCGTGTGCTGAGATGCAGGAATTCGGGGAAGAGTATGCGCGTCAAGTCGTGAAGAACGCAAAGGCGTTGGCACAGGCTTTGTACGAACGGGGGTTCAAGGTTTTAGCAGAGCACAAGGGCTTCACGGAGTCCCACGTCGTCCTTGTGGACATAACTGAGCAGGGCGACGGAGGTACCATCGAAGAGACATTGGAGAGGGCGAACCTAATCATAAACCGCAACCTCCTTCCGTGGGACATCAAGGAAGGTCGTCACTTCATGCACCCCGGCGGGATAAGGGTGGGCACGTCCGAAGTCACGAGGCTTGGGATGAAGGAGAACGAGATGTCTGAGGTCGCCGAACTTGTGAAGAGAGTTGTCATCGACAAGGAAGACGTTAACAGAGTCAAGAGAGACGTTGTGGAACTCAGGAAGGGATACCAGAAGGTGCACTTTTGCTTCGAAGATGCCGCAGACGCTTACGGATACGTGAAAATCCACTAGAACTGTCTGCCCATCCTTTTCTGTTAGGGAAGCGGATAGAGTTGAAAAAGCAGAAGAGAGAAGTCGAGGACTGGGATGAGAACTCCATCCAGAAGTTCCAGGGAATGATGTGCCACATCTATTTCAAGAGAGACGTTGAGCGTGGAGCCGATGGAACCCTTAAGTGGCTGAAAGAGGAAGTCGAAGAACTCGGAGAAGCGATGAAGGGCAGTGACAAGAGAGCATTGGAAGACGAGTTCGCCGATGTCCTGGCGTGGCTTGCATCTTTGGCAAACGTTCTCCAAGTGGATCTTGAAGAGGCTACCTTGAGAAAGTACGATAACAAGTGCCCAAGATGCCGCTCATCACTCTGCAAGTGTGCCTTCAAGGGAGCGAAGGGCTAAGCAGGTTTCAAACGCTGCTGACCCACACCTGTAAGCTCCCACGAATGAGGCTTCTTACTTGTCTTACGTGAAACAATGTTTTCGGCTTCTAAGAGTCGCAAGTGATGTAGAACCACCTTGTAGCTCAACGCGTTCTCCTTCGCCAAAACTCCCGCGATGGCGCTGCTTCTTTCGAGAGCCTTTAGAACCCGGGTCCGTGCAATAAGCCCTTTTCGAATGTTCCTTATTTCACTCAGGTAAGCATTCGGGTGAAAAGCCAGCTTGGCCATGACAATCAACTATGCTTATGAGAGTGCGATTAGAAAAGGTTTAGGCAAAGTCGACCAGGCTAATTTGTCTGGGTTTCTTGCCCTCAAACAAAGTTGCGATTTCCTCTTCCACCAAATCCAAGCGGTGCAGGTAGTACTTGGGCAACTCGTACTTCTCCACCAGATGCCGCGCAGCGTCAAGATACTTCTCTATCCCACCACGGTAAACCGTGAGTGCCAACGAGCCCCCACACGCGGGGCACTCCCCGTTCAAGGGTATCCGCCGGAAACGTTTGCCACATTGTTTGCAGCGGAACCATTGAGCCGAAAACGCTCGGAGGTTACCAGCGATGTCTCTCAAAAAGTGGGTAGTTAGGACTCTCAGGGCTACTCGCCTAGCATCGACGGCTTCAATCTTCTTCGAGAGCTCTAGTTGACCGTCCAACTTATCTGTCATCTTCTTGAGCCTCTTATAGATACTCTCGCGGTTTCCAAGGTTAATGTCTGAAACTGGCGTTGTGTAACCGAAGCCCTCAAACTGTGCCTCAGTCCCTATCCTGTGTAAAATAAGGTTGATGAGGTGCGACGCTTCCCAAGGAGCCGACTTTTCCAGAGTCATCTCGTAGAACTCCAAGGGGTAATGGTTGGCAACGTCGAACTCGTGGGCTTGTCTCTGCACCTCTTTAGGGTTAACGAGCGGGATTATGAAGAGAGGCGCATCCATTATGCCTCCTATCTGCGATGACAGGTAAGCCTTCGAGAAGTTCAGCAGAGTGTCAAGAGCAAGCATGAAAGCGTCCTCGTCTCCATCACAGTCGCGGCGCTTGGCTGAATGCCACAGGGGGTGAGCATAACACACACTCAGGTCTGTGAACCCCACCACTCGGCCTAGAATTCCGACAGAGGTGTGGGGTGCCAGACCGACTAAGAGGTGACCAACCAAATCTTCAGTCTTTTCGATTTTGTAGTAGCTCTGAAGCCCGTAGACCTTTTCCAAGAGCTGATCGATGAAGCGCGCAACTCGGATAAAGTAACCGGAGCTGTTTCGTGGAATAACGACGTCTTGCACCTTCAGTTCACAAACCTGTTCCACGCTGGTCAAGGGTTTGCCTTGAGAGTCCACAGTGTAACCCAGTTCCCCAAGCTTCTCGACTGAAACGTGGATCTCTGCTGGCTTGAAATGGGTTAATGGAGCATTCGTGGCGTCAAACCGTATGGTCCCGTCTCTGTAAACAGAGAGATCTTCCTTGGCGCGAAGAATGCCCTTTTCAACGATTTCCGGGGTTTTCTTCTCGTTCGACAAGCCCTTGACCCCCTTAACAATCTCTGGCGGGTTAACATCGAGCTGTCGGCAAGCATTGTTTATGATGTCTTTCAAGTCGAGCATCTGTTGTCCAAAGCAACGCACTGTACCATGACAGGATGGGCAAAGGTCTCCATCAACTTTGTTGCCACATCGAGAGCAATTCCTCTCAAGGATAGTTTCAACACCACATGAAGAGCATTTAGTCCTGAAGGTAGGCTTCTGGCAGTTGGGGCATCTTCGTTTCACAAGCTCGACCGTAAGCAGCCCTCTTTGAGCAGCAGCCATCAAGTCGCGCTGTGAGCCTCCAGCCAACCCCACTGGAAAAAGAATATGAACACGAGGCTTCATCTCACGTCTCTTTGCCTTTTCGGGTCTGCCCATACGTGCGCCCACAGTCGTAGGTGCCTTGGCGCGGACAGTCATGCCTGAAAGATGCTTCAAAGTCTCTAGGGGAGGAAGCGTGGCGTCAAGCGTGGCTGACCGAGAATTCATGCCCAGGCAAGTGGCAAAAGAGAAAGCATCATCTCCTTCCATTATTACTCGAGTTCCATCGATTTTGTGAGGAATACACAGACGTTCTAGCATTCCCTTTATCTTCGTGTCCAAGACTCCGTTGATCGAAAAAGTTGTCTCGCCTTCCTTGCCAACCTGAGAATCCAACAGCCAAAAGCGTAGCTCCTGCAGCTCTCCGGGCGTTAAACGCGACCAGAAAAAGGTGTAGTAGGGATGAAGGGGAACGTTGAGTTGTTTGGCTATGGCTATGGCTTCTCCAGCTGTTGGCTTAATGCTGTTGGGATGTGAAGCTAGGTCTTCTAAACGACTAATGGGGATGCTTGCGGCTGCGGCTGCTGCCTCCAAACTGCCCTCAAAGCGTTGTCGCATAGCCTGCTTTAGCTCTTCGCTCCACCACTCCTCAGTGTAACCCGCGGGTCTGAGTGCCTTATTGTTGTATAAGAAATCCCCAAAGCTTACGAGGAGGTCGCCTAGAAAGAGGATCCTCTTAGTAGCATCCTTCACCTGTGCAAGGTTTTGGGCAGATACACGCGTGACTGAGCCGTCTTTCAACAAGACCACGGGCGGTTCAATAGAGTCAACCGGCATGACCACCCCTCCCTTCCCTGGAAGCTCGATGCGAATCTGCGTGCCCCCAGCCAAGAACTGGTCTAGAACCATCATTGTTAGGGGATGTATGCCGACGGCGGCTAACCCTGTGTTTCTTGCACGCCCATAGCGAAGACGGAACCCGCCTGGCTGTGAAGGGAAGGCGAATACGGGACGCCCAGCGATTATGCCTTCCATAAACTCAGCGCGTTTTCCCTTCTCCTCAGTCCCCTTCGCCTCGCCTATGCTTCTAAGCCAATCCCAGCCTTCGATACCCAGTTTTTCGACGATTGTGAAAACCTTTGCTGCTCTACCGATCACGCCGTCGTTCACCACACGCAAGGCACCCCCACGTACACGATTCGTCTCCACCCGAGGAAGATTACGATAAGACTGCACTTCGACGGGATCCGACTCCGTGCCACTCACCTCGATAGGAATCGACTCTATCGCTGCCCTAAGCTGGGCATCAGTGACGTGATATTGGAAGCGGCCTACGCTGCGCTCATAGAGCCGCATCTCTTCAATGAACCGGCTCACTTCCTCCTCCGTTGGCTTGTAACGGTCTATGCCGAGGAGGCGACGCACGAAATCTCCTATTACGAGGGTTAACGCTTGGTCTGTGCCCCCTGCGGAACGAATCGGTCCTGCATAGTAGATAGCTAGGTATTTTGTTTTGTCGAAGTTGGTTTTGATGGATACTCTGGCGACTCCTTGTAAAGGTGCTGCTGTGATGCCTTCTGTCAGTATAGCCAAGGCTGTTCGAACGGCTTGCTCCGCAGCGGGTTGCGTATCCATGTGACCGAACTTGCCGTAGACTGTTTCCTCGGCGATTTTGAAGGCGAGTTCCTCGCGAGGAAGTTTTTGACCCAGTTCCCTTATGCTTTGAGCAACTCCCTTTGGACCCACGAGACCTTCGACTAGTTCTGCAAGGTCTTTTGCCACTCCGGACTCGGGCTTCAGAGCAGGGTCTAACCCTTTTTCCCGCGCTGCCTCAGCGATTTCGTAGAGTCTACGCAACTCGCTTTCTAGAGAGGCCGCGTATTGCTGGTAACTTCTGCTCATCTTGACGCCCAAAGAGTTCGCCCAGTAATTGCAGATGCGAGAGTGTATTTTGGGTTTTCTTACAAGAAGGGGTTGAAAAGGCGTCGAGGGTGTGTTGATATTATAGTGTTTATGGGCAGCAACTTGTCTATTTCACAGTTCTGCCTTGCCTGTCTCTGTAGAAGTTCAAGTTGTTTCCTGTGCTGACCCGTTCCCTCGAACAGTGGTTACAAGCTTTTGGAACTCGCCTGCTGCGCCTGTTTCTTCAACGACGTTTCCTGTTACGATGATGTCTGCGCCTGCTGTAACGGCGGTTTTGGCTTGTTCGCTGTTCCGTATCCCGCCTCCGACGATTAGTGGGATGTCGATCAAGTGTTTAACTGCTCGTATCATATTCGGTGGAACTGGCTGGCTCGCCCCGGACCCGGCTTCCAAGTAAACGAATCTCATCCCAAAGTATTGTGCAGCCAAAGCATGCACCGCGGCAAGCTCAGGCTTTGTGTAGGGGATTGGAATAGCCCTGCCTACGACTCCAACTGTGCCGCCTTCTCCCACTATTATGTAACCCAGAGGCAGAGCCTCTAAACCGTGTTTTTTGACTATGGGAGCACCCAAAACTTGAGCTCCTATAAGGAAATAAGGATCAACAGAGTTTAGAAGGGACATGAACCATATCGCGTCTGCGTGCTTGCTTATTCCTGCCACGTTGTTAGGAAAGAGTATTATGGGGATCTTCACGGATCGTTTTACCTCTCTTACAACGCTGTCGAGGTGAGAGGTGGAGGTGGAGGTGGAGCCGCCCACCATTATGGCTGTGGTCTTGTATTCTGCGACTTTTTTTGCCACTCGAGAAGCGGCTGTCGGGGTGACCTTTTCCGGATCGATTAGAGTGAGGTGAATCGCTCCTTCTTCCTCAATGCGCCTAAGAAGATACTTTTCTACGGGCCCAACCATGGAGAACCCTTTTTGCTACGCGGTTGCTGCAGTTCGTGAGGCTTTTCTCTCACCGTAGTATTTGTCAGCGAACCTGCAGTAAGCATCGATTTCCTTGTAGGACTTTTTTATTGAAAGCTCGTCGGTTAGGCCGCACCCGCCGCAGGTAACGACGGCTTTTTCTTGGTCTCTTACAAGCTCGACTCGGATAGCCTCTTTTCCACATCGGGGACAGAGAAAAACCTGTGGCAAGTGCTTCTTAGGAATACGAACAACTTTCCTTCGCCGTCTTCCCATCGTTTCAGCCTCTATCCCCTAACCTCTAGGCTTTTAAGCCTTAAATGTTTACCCGAGGAGCTCTTTGTCTCAAGGCTTGCACGCAGCCACGGTTCACAGTTCTTTGGGCATGACTAAGTCGGCGATGTCTACACTGTGGCCAAAAATCCGGTATAGCAGAGATGTTGCATTCAGAATTACTGGGACAACTTCGGCAGGCTGTTTCTGTGCCGCAGACTCGATTTCGTGAAGCATGCTTTCCATTTTTGTCCTCTCATCCCGCACTTCCTCAGCCAAAGCAACATCCCTTCCGAAAAACGCTTTCATAGCCCTCTCTTGAGCGCTGAATACCATAGAGTGAAACTTGGCTAGAAGCTGTGAAATTTCACCAGTAATTTTAATGTCTCTTAGCGCCAAAGCTTTGTGGGCGATTTCGACCGAGCTGTCTCCTATTGCCTCAACCAAGCTCGCACACAGTCGATAATCGAGGCAATCTATAGTGCGAAGGCCTATTTTTTCGCCAATGCTCGGCTTTTGGATTATGGTTCGAAGGATTCGAACAAGGAGAAAATACAGCCTGTTCACTTCGTCGTCTCGGGCAACCACGTTCTTTGCCAAGTGCTCGTCTCCCTCGAGAAGTGCGCTAACAGCGTCACGGTGCATGCTAGCGGCAATGTTATACTCCCTTCTCAGATTCCTTTCAGGCGGAAAGGCTGCAGGCTCAAGCAGCGACTGTAGAATGATGCGAGCGTAGTCCTCCTCCACAATCTCTAAGCCAATAAGCCGACTGGACGCTTGCTTGATCAGCGTTCTTTCCTCGGGCGAAATGCGGTTCTTTGCCTCAACATGAATCACGTCATAGCCAAGTAGATATGTGCTCACTATTTCTCTATCTAGGTATGGCGAGGGCTTGAGGACGACGCTCAGCGGGTGACCCTCTGCGTCGTACTGTGGGTCAAAGCACACCCGCCCGTCAACCGATTCTGAGACGGCTAAAACCTTACCCTTGTCGAGTCCCACACGTTCCGCCCACTCTTTGGGTAGGGAAACGAAAAAGGTGCCGCTGTTGGTGCGTTGAACCTTGCGAAGCTCCATGCCAATGTCCCATTTAGGCTAAAACTAGAGTGCCATATATAAAGATAAGTAACAGAAGATAGAAGTTGAAAAAGAAGTTGTAATGAATCTAGACGCGGTCATACAAAAGGTTCAAACCTCACAGAACCAATAGGTAAGGGAAATTCCGAAACACGAACCGCAAAACTAGGAAAAAAACATCGTACTCGCTACGATCGGAGAACGGCTGAGTTGAGTGAAGATAGGAAGGTCCAAGAAGCGATTTCCCTCTCGCTTTCAGCAGGTTATCAACTCGACAGAGAAGCCTTCAGCTTCCTCACCACAATATCAGAAACGGAGAACCCCTTGAGGTTAGTAGAAATCGTCTTAGAGAGACTGGGAAGACTCGAGGAGAAACCACTATTATTGAGCAGGGACCTCCTCGAAGAAGCAGCGAAGAAAGTCTTCCCAGAGTCAAACGACTCGGACGCATTCAGCGTTTCTCCGAAACCCATGACGACGGCCAAGTCTGGAGAAACGTTTTGCCCTCCTGCAAAGGACATTGAAAAAGATCTGAGAGTGATTGAGGACCCCACCGAGAAAATATGCTCGTCGGGTTCAATCGGAGACTACTTGGGCTACTTCCAGGACCGGTTCAGTCGCCTAACAAGGTTGCTGCGGCAACGCATGGACTCTAAGAGCGCCGTCTCTATAAGGGATGCATTTCGAGCATCATCAGGCTCGAAACTCAAAGTGCTCTGCATGGTTACCGAGAGACGTGAAGTGAAGTATGGAACCCTCTTGAGGATAGAAGACTTGGAAGACGATGCAATGGTACTCATCCCCTCAAACGCATCTAAAGAGCTTTTGGAGAAGATGAAAACACTGCTCCTTGACCAAGTGGTATGTCTGGGGTTGCTAAAGAGCAAAAGGAACCGGTTAATCGTAGGGGAACTCCTTTTTCCAGATATCCCGGAGGGAAAACCGCGAAAGGCGAAAGAGCCAGTCCACGCGGCTCTGATATCTGATCTACACGTGGGGAGCAGAGAGTTCATGAGGGAAGAATTTAACCGTTTTGTGCTGTGGCTCAACGGAAAGTATGGAAGCGAGAAGGCGAAAGAAGTCGCAGGGCTCGTAAAGTATGTGGTAATAGCTGGCGACATCGTGGATGGCGTGGGCATCTACCCGAACCAATTGAAGGATCTGGTTGTGCGAGACGTGTTCAAGCAGTATAGCTTGGCGGCGAAGTTCATCGAACAGATTCCAGACTACGTAGAGGTGATAATCATCCCGGGGAACCACGATGCTTCAAGGAAAGCATTGCCCCAGCCCGCTATCCCTAAGAATTATGCCGAGCCACTGCACGAAACACGGAGCATACTTTCCCTGGGCAACCCGGCGACTTTGAGCCTGCACGGTGTTGAGTTCCTTGTATATCATGGACGAAGCCTAGACGACGTTTTGGCAACAGCGGCAGACATGAATTTTCACTCTCCAGAAAGAGCCATGCGTATATTATTGCAGAGCAGACACTTGGCGCCTACCTATGGTCAGCGCACCTCAATCGCGCCCGAGAAAAGAGACTTCCTCGTGGTAGAGCGAATCCCAGACGTTTTCCATGCTGGGCATGTACACGTGATGAAATACGAGTCTTATAGGGGAACACTCATGGCTAATTCTGGGGCTTGGCAGCGCCAAACAAACTATCAACGGAACATGGGTTTGGAACCCACGCCCGGGATATTCCCGGTTGTGAATCTTCAGACACTTAATGTTGTGTCCATGGACTTCACCTAGCTTTGTCTAGTTTAAGCTTCAAACAGTGGGGAGTGAAATCGCAAAGCTGCCCTAAATGGTCGTCGTTTGCGTAGACTTCTTTTATAAGGGTGCGCGGCGTTGCGAGGCTGATCTTTTTTGTGCGGCCGTATCGGCCTCTGCTGATGATCCTTGAATTTAGGAGCCCAATCGTGTCGAGCTCACTTATGAGCCCACTGACCCGTCTCTGCGTCAACGGTGAGAGGGAACCAGATTCTCTGCAGAGTTCGCAGTACACCTCGTAAATGTCCCCTGTAATGGCAGAGTGTATGTTGACCTTCCCGAGGAGGTAGACGCTGTACAGGACGATTTTGGAGTGGAGCGTGAGGTTAGTTAAGGCGTCGATTACTCTGTCGTGTTCTATCCGCGTTTCAGCCTCTCTCACGTGGTTCTCTGTGACTTCCTTTGCATCTTCTCTCTCTGCAACCTCTCCAGCCACGCGCAACAGGTCGAGTGCGCGTCTGGCATCTCCGTGTTCAGCAGCAGCTAAAGCCGCGCATAGGCTAACAGCACCTCCAAGTAGAACCCCGTCGCTGAAGGCTAGTCCTGCCCTTTCCCATAAGATGTCTTGGAGCTCTGAAGCATTGTATGGGTTAAACAGTACCTCTTCTTCGCTCAGGGTGCTTAAAACTCGTGGCTCCAGCAACTCTTTGAAGCGCAGGTCGTTTGAGATTCCGATTACAGTGACCCTACTTCTGTGAAGGGTCTCGTTTATTCTAGTCAGTTCGTATAACAGAACGTCGCCCCTGGTTTTTATTAGTTCGTCCAACTCGTCCAGTACAATCACCAGAAGCAGGCCCTGCGCCTCCAAGTTGTGCTTAAACCTGTCGAACACCTCGCCCACAGCAAGTCCAGTGAAGGGCACATGTGTATCCAAAGAGTCACATAGACTGGCGAATACTCTGTACTCCGTCCCTGCCAGCCGACAATTTACGTAAGCCGCCCTAACAGGTGTGCCGAACTCCGCTGCCTTCTGTGTAAGTCGGCTCAGCACATATTTCATAACTGCCGTTTTTCCCGTTCCTGTTTTTCCATAAACGAAGATGTTCGAACACCTCTCTGCCTTCAAAAGCGGTGCAACTATCATACCCAGACGACCTATGTGATCCTCTCTGTGGGGTAGTTTGGCTGGAATATAGTCGTGGCGTAGTGCTTCCCTGTCTTTAATCAACAGACTACCGTGGAGAAAGCGTTCGAACACTACGTTGAGAGCGTCTGCTTCTTTTTCCATATCACATCTGCTCCCTTCAGCAAATGCACTAGCAAAACCTTCGCGTCAAGTGAAAAAGATAAGGGCTTTCCTACAAAAAATTTCGTAACCACTCCAAAACTATGAGGAACATTGTGTAGATATCAGATAGAGTTCGCGCCCACCCCTTGCTTTCGTGTGGAAACTCTTAAGAAATGTATTTGTGTTCTTTCTTTTCGAAAAGAAAATACTCTGATAGGTAAGTCAGGTGAACTCAATTTAACCTTACCACTAAAAACATTTAGAGCAGACAAGTTAGTGTCCTTCAAGCTAGTATTGCGATGTGGATTCAAGATATAGATTGATTCTAAATGACGCTCCACTGGAAGGCTAGGGGTAGGTCCCCAATCCTACATATTTGCAGTTTGTGAAATAATGGTGAATTACAGAGTGACGCGAGACTGCTTGATGCTCTTTTTCCATTTTCTGTCTGATTTATGCCTACTCATTGTGAAGGAGGGACCCCTGCGTTTCCTTTGGACGTGTGAATGCTCCTGAGGATTATCCGATTTCTCTCCAACGGGATGCGTGTGAAGACTGTGAAGTCAAAATACCTACAAGAGAAGGCTATTATGCCAAAAAACCCCCGTTTTAAGCTCTTACGTCTCACGCCTACCTTTCGTAACAGATATAACCTGTGAAGTATAAATTGTGAAGGCCCAGTGGTGGTGTCTGATGTCTGCGAAGAAAATGCGAGTGGAAGTTTTCGATGACCAGGGGAACCGCTACATTGTGACTTTCGAGGGAAAGGTGACTAGGGAAAAAGCTCTAGGCATGCTCGACATAATTGAGCTGCTTGGCGGGGTTCAAGGTCAGCAAGGGGTGGATGCCAATCTCACTTCACTCTCAAAGTTTGACAAGATCAGGTCTCTCTTGGGAAGACGTTTTCCTCTGGCATGGTTCTCTTCTAAAGAGGTTCTCTCAGCATATGAACAAGAGTATCAGGAGCCTCTCTCTCTTAGCACGGTTTCAACATACTTGGCTAGGATGACAGATAGGGGGCTGTTGACGAAAACCAACGTCGCACGCAGCAGGAAATACAGGCTTTTTGACAAAAGACTTGCTGGAAATCTTGAGACTCATAACACATATAGGTAGACGAGCGCCATTCTAAGAAATATGGTTCTACGTGTGTCTCAAAGAATACGAGGGCGTCCCGATGAACAAAGAGATTAGGGCAGACTTCGACGATATGGAGAAGCGACTGAAGCTTTATGTAGACAAAGGAAGAATTGCGGGAGTTGTTGAAGCCGGGAAAGAGCCGTTGACCGTTGTTAAACCCGACGCGTCGCGTGTAAAACCACTAAAAAGGGTAAGTGAGTATTCTGGTGGCTTTCTTGCGGTGGATTGTTCAACTCGAACGCTTAAGAGAGCAAACAACTGGGGTGTTTACCTTATGCGAGCGACATATGCCTTTGTCAGAAAGCGGAACGTTGATTGGGGTTACCAAGAGCGGGTGTGTACTGCTGTAGGTGATGCGTATACTCGTAGTAATCTTCTTACTGACGTGAGAATCGAGCTCGAAAGCCAGATTGCTCTAGGGCTGCTTAAAAGCAGGACGGACTTCCTTTACTACGAGTATACCAATCCTCGTAGTAACTATCTCTTGCTTGACGGGGGTGGATATTTCGGTGGGGAGAGGAAATTCAGGGTTTCGCTTTACGAGGAATGTGAAAAAGTCGAGGTCAATCTCTTAGCTGTGAGCAAGAATTCTCCTTCGCTTCATGATGAGAAAGGAAGAGACCTCATCGCTACTACGAGTATACTATCTCCGTATAATATGTGGGTTTATCACCCTGTGAGAGAGGCTGACAAAGACAAGAGCCTGTATGGTGACATATCGCTTGTCAAGTTGTGCGAAGATAGCCCTCGTGTGTTCCGTTGCGATGTCATGCAGTACTTGACAGAGCGGGGAGTAGGTGACATACTTGCTCCTCTAACCGCCGTTGCTGGAGATCCCCGGGCGCTCGGTTATCCCATTCCCCTGTGGCTTGCTCACGAGTTCTCTGCTCCCTCTGAGACGATGCTTCTCGCTTACTATGACCAAGTTGAGAGCACGTTAGCTGAAGCTGGTTTGCTGGATACGCTTCGAAGAGAGGAGTCCACGTGTAGCTTTGCTGATGAGCTTCACGGCGTAAAACACGCTTTTAGCTGGGAGTGGTGGAGTGGGCAGTTCTGAGCCTATAGGATTCGTATGCGGAACGAAAGGTGACTCTGTAGTCTTCTTCCTCAACAAGGAAATCAGTCTTTCTTTTGGGCAAATCGTGAGGATTGACTCGGGAGACAGGAGCTTCTACGCCCGCGTTGTGAACGCGGAAAGCAGCTCCACGTTGGATACTGTGGAGCAACTGTGGGAGGCAGAGGGCAAAGAGGCATTCGGGCCGTACTCCGCCTTCAGAAGTGTCGAAGCTATCCTCTTCCTAGAGAGGAGAGGTAGTATAGCGCGTTCTCCTACGTTTAACCCCGACTATCGGGACAAGGTCTACACAACCTCTGAAGAGGACTGCTCTATCCTCAAGCTCGCAGGAGAACTGGAGGTCGGACGGCTGCGCTCAGGAGAACAGCTCTTGGGGTCGGTGGGCATAAACAACTAGACCATACCTTTGATGATGGGCATGTTTGGGATGACTGGGTCCGGAAAGACAAACACAGAACTAATCCTTAACGCCCAAGCAATAGACAACAGCCCGAAGACCGTTGCGCTCATCTTCGACTTCGCAGGACAGCTTCTAGAAGGAAAGGGAATCAAACCCCAAAAGGGCTTGAAAGATCACCCTCTATTCCCCAGCAAAGTGCAGTTCTACTCTGCGCGAGGCGGAAAGATGACTGTTGGTCTGCACACAATCACCCCGGAGAAACTTATCACCCTTTTCCCCGACCTGGGGCTTCCACAGTTCAGGCTCGCTAGGAAACTCTACAGCAAGTTAGGCAAGTCGTGGATTGAGGAAATACGGGAGGCTTATGCGGCTGAAGGATACAGCGGAGTGGGGGTTCTCGCGGAATACAAGATGAAGCACGTTATCGAGGCGCTGATGCTAAAACTCTCGTCGCTTTCCCCTGACCTCTTCCCATCCTCAAGCTACAGCTTTGTAGACAGCGTCGTTCAAAACATCTCCACAGGAGTGACTTGCCTGATAGACATCTCGGGAATAAGCTCTGAAGAACAAAACAGAATTACGTGTCTGACCGCCTCGGCAGTTGCAAGGCATTACAAGCGCCTGTGGGAAGAAGACTATGAGGAATGGCAGAAGCTCCCCACTCTTCTCATAACACTAGAGGAGGCACACGAGTTTCTCGACCCAAACAAGCCAAAGACCATATTCTCCGACATCGCCCTAACCTACCGAAAATACCGCGTTGGACTGAATGCAGTGACACCGAGACCATCTAGAATTAACTTCGACGTATTCGCCGAACTATGGACAAAGGTCATTATGAAGACTGAACTGCGCAAAGACCGAGCATACCTAACCGAAAACACACCGTATCTCGAGTACAGTGACACGGAGATAAAGATGCTAGACGTAGGAGAGGCTCTGCTGATATCTGAGCCAAAAATAAGGTTTGCAGTACCGTTGAAGGTGACGCACTACCCAGAGTACTTGGCGGGCAAAGGAAAGATCGATTATGGCCTGCCGCCCTCTAGGCCCCTTGATACAATGGACGAGGGTCTGAAGCGGATTATGGACGCTGGTAAAAACCTGGGCGACCGCTAGCTCTTCTGCTCAGGCTTTTTCAAGAACTTCTGCATCTCTTCCTTCAAACGATACATGAAAGGAATTTTGTTAGAGCTACGCTCCAAATACCCCTTCTCGTAAAGCTTCTTCATCAAACGCGCCGTGTGCTCCCGGCTCAGTTTCACCCTCTCTCTTATTTCTGGCGCTGTCTTCTCGCCTTCAGTTGCCAGAAACTCTAGGACCAGAAGCTCAGTCTCAGTCAGCTGCGCCAAAGCTCTTTCGCGCCTTATTGGAATGGCTGACTCAACCCGTGCTTCAGGCTCTTTCGGGCGGAACCGCCTTCTCTCCAGCTCGACGATCTTCTGCTCCAACGATTCCTTCAAAGAGGTAAACTCGTTCAACTTACTCTCCACAGAGTCAATTCTGGTCAACGCGTTGCCCATCACACTGGGCAACGGCTCTGTTTTCTCTGTTAGGCCCTTAAAATCCGTTTTCTGCATCTCCACCTTTTCTGCTAACAACTCATTACGACTGGAGAGGACGTCCACCTTCTGAGCAGTAATCCCGAGACGTTCTTCCTGTGAATGTAATTGCCTGTTAAAACTCAAAACGATATCATCGACCGCACTCTTAGCCTTCACGTATTCCCTGCGGGCTTCGTTAATACGCCTTCCATAAAAAACTGCAACAACTACAGTAAGCACTGCCAAAAAGCTTGCAACTACAACAGCTTCCAACATTTCCGAAACCTGCCTGTGACTCCAATGTGATGCAATGTTACTTGCAACATCACGTTCGAGGTCACAATATTGATGGTGGGGAAACTTAAGCTTTATGGTGAAAGAGACATCCGTTGTGACGTCACAAATCACGCCCATTTCCGGCAGTTTTTTCCAGATGGCATCAGCGAGGAAAAGAGGCGATTCTAACAGTTTAATTTGCGTTTAAGCTTCTCTTTGTGCCGTTATCTGTAGTGGCTGCGCGATGGTTTTATGCGCCCTCGCGAGGTGTGATGTGTGACGTCACGGTCTAGAAGTCCATGGTTTTGTCAGCTGATTTAATGTGTTTTCCAGCTCTTCACGGAGCATGGCTATTACATTTAGTTGTTCCCTTGCTCCATCTGGAGCTCTCAAGATGTCTCTGTATGCTTCTTTGTATTCCTTTAGCTTGTTCGCGATTTCGAGGTAGGGCACCATGCTTGTGTCTTCGAGGATGCCGAGGTAGCCAAGCAGTAGTATTGTGTATATTGAGTTTATCACGTTCATTTTAGCCTGTCTTAGCGTTCTGTTGAAGGATCCTCGGCTTATTTCAGCCTTTGTTTGCCTCATCTTGGCTTTTTCTTCATATTTCAGCTGTTTAGAGGTTAGGTTTTCAGCTAAAACGTCAATAATGAGAGTTTCTAGCTGCGTTTTTGTTAAACTGCTGTTTTTGGAGAGTATTTTTGCAATAGGGTCTTCAAGAGAGTCTTTAATCCAGTTTTGGACATCTTGCTTGAGGGACAATCTTTCACCTAGACCTCCATGCCAATTGGATACATTTTTGTATACTGGGTGCATATAGTTTTTGCGCCTCAGCAAGGGCTTGGCGGGATGTTTTGAGTTGACAAAGGTAAACATTTTATGGTGGAAGAATCAAAACATCACGAGGAAGAGAAGTTTGCAGATGCGCAACAAGAGAGCCCAAAGGTTAGCGGATATTCAGCCTTCCAGCATTCGCCGTTTTCTTGCTACGGCTCAGCGTACATCAGACCTCATCAACCTCGGCATCGGTGAACCCGACTTCACGCCGCCCGAGCATGTTCTGGATGCGGCCAAGCAAGCGATAACTGAAGGAAAAACTCACTATGCGCCTTCAAACGGGGTCCCTGAGTTGAGAGAAGCCTTAGCCAAGAAGTTCACGCGCGACTACGGACTTTTCTACAACCCTGAAGGTGAAATCCTAGTCACGGTGGGCGCTACGGAGGCTGTTTTTCTCGCCTTGCTAGCTTTCGTGAACCCTGGCGACGAAGTGATAATCCCTGACCCCGGCTTTGTGTGCTACAAACCCGCAGTTCTGATTGCAGGAGGGGTCCCAGTTTCGTTGCCGATGCTTGAGGACGACGGCTTTAGACCTGATTTGAATGCTGTGACATCACTGGTCACAGAGAAGTCACGCGTGATTATCACAAACTCCCCCAACAATCCAACTGGGTCTGTCTTGACATACGACGAAGCTGCTGAGTTGGCAAAGCTTGCGGTTGAGAACGATCTGACCATGATTTCTGACGAAGTTTACGAAAAGATTGTTTACGACGGCTCGAAGCATTATTGCTTGGCAACGTTTCCTGGCATGCATGACCGAACAATCGTTGTAAATTCCTTTTCTAAAACCTACGCCATGACAGGCTTCCGCGTTGGTTACGCGTTAGGACCTGAAGACCTGATTTCAGTCATGTCGCTGGTTCAGCAATTCACTGTGGCATGTGTAGACGGGCTGGCTCAGTATGCCGCTACGGCCGCCTTGGAGGGTTCACAGGATTTCGTGGCGAAGATGGTGTCCGAATTCGATAAGCGACGCAAACTCGTCCACAGGCGTTTGAACGCGGTGGAAGGGTTCCGTTGCTCTCTTCCGAAAGGAGCCTTCTACGCATTCCCAAACATCGAGACGTTCAAGACACCTTCCGCAGATTTTGCTGACACCATCCTGAGGGATTCTGAGGTGATCGTGACGCCTGGCTCTTCCTTTGGCAATCATGGTGAAGGGTCTTTGCGGCTGTCGTTCGCTACATCATACGACAGAATCGATGAAGCATTGGACAGGATTGAGAAGACGACTAGGAAAATCAGAGGATCTCAGGCTGTTGTAAGCCGCGATCACGTGTAGTCTGCATCACGGAGGAATCACAAGCGTGTGACTTGATGTGATTCCAGTGATATCACAGTTTCTCTGAGAGATCTTTTAGCGATGTGTAGAGCTCTGGTCTTAGGTCTTTGAGGGTGGGGACGAAGGCTTCCACATGCTTCAGATCCTCGTAGCATACGTTTCCGAGTGCGAGTTCCTCCTCGTCGTATTTCGCTTGGGTTATTATTGTGCCGCTGGGGCTTATCAGTGTGCTTCCCCCCCAAAATTGCAGTCCATTTTCTATGCCTACGAGGTTCACGTAAGCGAGGAAACATGTGTTCTCTATCGCCCTTGCAACCGTGAGAGTTTCGAAGAACTTCCTTCTCACGGCAGGGGAGGCTGAGATGCATATGATGAACTTGGCTCCCTGCAGACGTAGGGCCCGGGTTACTTCGGGGAAGAAGACGTCGTAGCATATTACCATGCCCAGCTTACCGAGGCTCGTTTCGAATACAGGCATTTCGTAGCCCGGTCTGAAGTATCTTCTTTCCTCGAAGACGCTGTGAGTAGGAAGGTGGATCTTCCGATACTTGCCTACGTAGCCTTCTGGACCCGTTAAGACGGCGGTGTTGTAGAGTATTGCTTTTCCTTTTTCGCTCCGTTCCGGCATGCCATAGACCATGTAGAGGCCTTCTTGCTTGGCTATTCTTTCCATTTTCCTTGTGGAGGGGCCTGGTATTTCTTCGGCCAGGTCGTAGACCAGGTCGCGCATGGTGTAGCCTGTTAGGGACATCTCTGGGAAGATGACGATATCGGCTTTTTGTCTTCTGGCTTTTTGTGCGTGTTTTGCCATTCTTCCGATGTTGTAAGGCTTGTTTCCGAGTTTGCATGGAAATTGTGCGAGGGCTGTTTTGAATTCTTCTTTCATGTTATTCACCCAGTTCGGTTGTGCGGTTGAGTCTGAAGTCGTGGTTCACGGTTCGGTATGCGAGTTTTGTCGTTAGAGGCATTTTTCTTTTGTGCTCCGTGCTTAGCCATCTCTTCTTGATGGCTGTGACGGTTTTGGCTGGCATGCTAAGCTGCTCTGCGATTCTCTTGGTGTCCATGAAGTGTTCTAAGCCGTGGAGGATTAGGTCGAGGGTCTCGTACTTCAAGCCTATCTCTTCCTCGGCTGTTTGGTTTGGCCAGAGAGCTGGTGTGGGTGTCTTTTTGGCTATGGCTAACGGTATGCCTAGGTGAAGGGCTAGTTGTTGAACCTGGGTCTTGTAGAGATCCATTATTGGGGCGATGTCTGCTGCTGCGTCTCCCCATTTGGTGTAGTAGCCTATCATAGTTTCACTCTTGTCGCCGCTTGCTGCAACGATTCGGTTTTGGCGATTGGCGTAGTAGTACCAGACGAGCATGCGTGTTCGGGCTTTGAGGTTTCCTCGGCTAAGCCTGTCTGCTTGGTCGTAGTCTGGGATGGCTTTGTAAAGGGTTTTTAGGGGCTGTGTTAGGTCGATGGTTTTCAGTTGGAACTTGAACTTCCTTGCTAGAAACGTTACGTGTTTGTGGTCGGTTTCGTTGTACGTTTCTTCTTCGGGCATGTAGAGGCATAGGACCTTGTTGGCCCCTATGGCTTTGGCACATAGTGCGGCTGTTGTGGCGCTGTCAACGCCTCCTGAGACGCCTAGAGCTATGCCTCTTGTCTTTGCTTTCTCCGCGTAGTCTTTGATAAAACGTGTGATCTTCTGCTGCGTGACTTCGGGGTCGATTCTGAGCATGCTTGGGGTCAGCTGCATTGTTGGTTTCCTCTGGTAGTTGTTTGTGTTGGCTGCTTCTATTTTTAGGCTGCGGACGTTTTGCGCGTGTTATGTGAGGACTAGACCATCCTGTTAGACCGAAAGATGACGCGTGGAGTTGGGCGAAAACGCTTTTAGAGTATATCTCTCTCTTTGCTGTTGTCGGTGCCGGGGTGGCAGAGCGGCAATGCGCCGGCCTCGAGACCCCCTTCGTGGATTAGGATGGGCCAGTCAGCCGGTGGGCCTTTGGCCCTCAAGGGTTCAAATCCCTTCCCCGGCGCCAACGCTCGTGCCATATTGAAACTACCCTGATTCCATCTAAGAACAGACTCTAGGAAATCCCTCCGCCTGAAGGAATGTTTATTAGAACCGCAAAGTAAGGCACCAGAAGACCGGATTCTCAGGTGTCAAATCTTGTATAACGAGTATGAACTCCGTTCGAATCGTTTTTCACTCATAACGGTGGCAGTAATCGCCGTTGTCGTTGTCGCAGGCATCTTGGGAAACATCTACACCTACCAACTCTTCTCGGGCAGGGTTAAGCAGCTAGAAAACAGAATTGCGACGCTTCAGGTCCAGAATTCCGCCCTGACAGACGCCCTAGGCAGCTACAACCAAACCGTCATGGACAACGTCTCTCTCTCAGAACTCTATGAGAGCGTAATCGACTCTGTTGTCCTTATCCGCGGCTACGTAGTTGAGACAGGCGTTTTCGAAGACGAGATTGCTGAAGCATCAGGCTCGGGTTTTGTCTACAACGTCTCAGGGCAAATGGTCATCAACACAAACTTCCACGTCGTCCAAAACTCCACAGGCATCACTGTCACCTTCAGGAACGGGCACTCATACCCCGCTACCATCCTAGGCTCAGACACATACGCCGATCTCGCCGTACTCTCGGCAGACGCTCCGCAAGAAGAGTTTAAACCTCTCCCCACCGTGAGTTCCTCCCTTCTCCGAGTAGGCGACTTGGTTATAGCAGTCGGCAACCCTTATGGCTTGACGGGCACGATGACAACGGGCATCGTCAGTCAGCTAGGAAGGACAATGACTGACCCTCTCGTGAGCGGCTATTCCATCGCCGAAGTTATACAAATCAGCACCCCAATCAACCCTGGGAACTCAGGTGGTCCCCTGCTAAATTCGAGAGGACAGGTCGTGGGCATAACCACTGCCGTGGTCACAGACTCTCAGGGTATAGGCTTCGCTGTGCCCTCGGACACGATACTCCGCGAGATTGCTTGGCTCGTGAACGGCGATAGCTACCAGCATCCGTGGGTGGGCGTGATGGGGATGGACATGCGTTACGAGATAGCTCAAGTCATGGGCACAGACACCACTTATGGATGGCTGATAGTTGGCGTTCTCGAAGGCAGTCCGGCTGAAGCCGCAGGTTTGAGAGGCGCAACCTACGAAGTGGATATCTTTGGGCAGACATTGGCCATTGGGGGAGACATAATTCTCGCGATCAACGGCACGGAGACGATAAACGGTGACGCCGTCTCAAGCTACCTGGAAGAATACACGTTTCCTGGGCAAACAGTAGTCTTGACTGTGGAGAGAGAAGGCTCCGAGACGGCTGTTCTCCTCGAACTTGGAACTCGCCCGCAACCCAGCTAGGAACGGCTAGTGCAGTCTAGGTCATTCTAGACATCGTGGCTTGGCGATTACCTCTCTGACCTCGAGGTCGAAGAACTTGCTGGCGTTCGCCGGTTTGATCAGTAACGCCGTGTCCGCGCCCCTGCCTGAACCCGCTACGGCCACGACATCTTTGTCAGTGGGCACCAGCCCAGCGTCGGCAGTCATCAAGACAATTTCCACGCATACCTTCGTTCCTTCGCCGAGCAGCCTCAACGTGTTCGCGATTATCTCAAGCGGTCCTATCGTTCCAAAGTCTTTTCGGATGGCTCTCTCGGCTCCGCTTAAGGCATGTGTGGCTGTGAGAATCTTTGCGCCGTTGGCTAGTATTTGCTGACGGTTCTCCTCCTTCAGCTCCTGCAAGCCGGACTCTACGAAGCCTGTGTGGTGGGTTACGACGACCAAGTTCAAGCCCTTAAGCAGCTTCGAAGCTAAAACTCCGGTTTCTCCAGTCGTCGATGCCACTACGACATCTTTCACGCCAGCCTTCTCCACATACTCCTCTACGGCCCTCAGCACAGTGGCGGTGTTCTCTCCGCCCTTGGCCTCAAAGTATGTCACTCTGCGTTCAACAAAGCTCATTGTCTAGTCTCTCGAAGATATATGCCTCGACTTGCTATTTTCTCTTCCTTCCAACAAGGAGGAAGTGTTCTGCTCCTCCTACAACGGCTGGATGGGTGCATGTTTCGAGTATCATGTTGAGCCAGAGCTTCCACCTTTCAGGGTTCCTGCTGAGTTTGTCGGTTGCTCTTTGGTGGTGGGAAGACAAGCCTTCTAGCCCAGCCATCTCCAGAGTTTGAATGCCATGCTCCTCTGCAAGTCGTTTGAGTTCTTCGGGTAGGAACCAGTGAGCCGCGGTGAAGCCTTTGCCGCTTACGCCTGGAACGTAGTCTCCTGTCTTCCAGTGGGTTTTGATGTACTGCATCTCGTGTGGGTACTTGGTGAGCATGGATTTGAGCAAGCCTATCCTCCCGATGACTGAGATGAAGATGGGTGAGTTTTCCTTGGCCACGCGGACAAGCTCTTTCACTGCACGCTTCCTTTCTTCCTCCTCCAAAATATGCGTGAGAGGGGCGCCTAAGCAGAGAACCGCGTCGAAGGTTTCCGCGTCGAACATTGACAAGTCCGCTATTGAGCCTTCAACAACCTGCTTAACCTTGATTTGCACTTCTGCTTCTCTGATATTCCTTCGTGCAATCTTTAACATGCGGGGAGTAAGGTCAAGCAGAACAACGTCATAGCCTCTCTCTGCAAGCTCAATGGCGTATCTTCCTGGTCCGCCTCCAGCATCCAGCACCAAACCGCTTTTAGGAAGATGCTTTTCGAGGAAATGTGTGGTTACTAGGAATTCGATTTGGCGGTAAGGGTTTCTCTTCAGTCTTCTCCACTCTGACATCGCTGTTTTCGTGTACCATTCCTTTATCATTACTTCGAGAGATTCCTTATCCTTCTTCATCACCGTCGCGTCCGAGTTTCATATTGGTGTTTTTCCCACCGGTTTTCTTTTTAGCCCGGTCCCGCAGATTTCACAATGCTTAGGCTGGTAGTCTGCTGGGTATTTGTGGTGGCATGCGGGGCAGTAGAGTGTCCAGCGGAAGCGGTAGCGTATTCCAAAGGTCATCAGAGAGGCGAATTCGATGCCCAACTGATTAGCCACGTTCTGTATTGAATAGTCGTCGGTGACTATTTGGGGCTTGTAGCCCTCGTCTTTGAGTTCCAAAGCCAAGGCCAAGACCTGCTTGTCTGCTTCTGAGAGGAAGAGCAGGTCGCCCACGTCTCTTGAGGACGTCCTAATCCTTTCGGCATACTCTGCCCTGGGTGTTTTGACTATTAGCTTTCCGTTTTCGACGGCGGTGTTGAACCGTGTCCAATGAAGAGAGTTGGCGATGAGTTCATTCCTCACTTCCGGAACGGAGTATTGCATGCTTTGAATTGAGAGTGGTTCGAACCCCGCGATGAAGGCTGAAGTGTCCAAGACAATTGTCTTCTCAGTCTCTGTCAGCATCGCCTTCCCTTCGGGTAGAGCAGCCGGCTTTTCAGTCTCCTGTAAAACTCCTTCCTGAAACGAATGAATGAAGTCGTGTTTTCCGACGTCTTGACTGTCATCCGAGGTCTCCGCTTGTCCACCTGCCTACGGTAATATCCGTCCACCACGACCAGTGGGGTCCGGGGTCTCTCCACCTCCACGGTGAGTGTGGAGTTTTCTGAGAAAACTATCGGGGGGAACGGGGTGAGGGGGCACACTGGGGTTACTACGAAGACGCCGGCTTCAGGGTCTAAGACGGGTCCGCCTGCTGCTACTGAATATCCCGTTGAACCAGTCTGTGACGCTGCCAAGAGTCCGTCGGCTCGGACGTCTAGAATTCTCTCGCCGTCTTTCCACAGACTAGCGTACAGAAGCTTCACGGGCGCGTCTGCAGAGATGAAGACTTCGTTCAATGCGTCTGGGAGTGCCTCTCCCTCCACGGTGGCCGCTATTTTCTTGCATTGTTCGAGCTGGAATTTCCCTTTGAGGCATTTGTCTACTGCTTGTACCGCGTCCTTGGGCACCACTTCAGCTAGGAAGCCTCTTTCGCCCATGTTGATGGCCAGTATTGGGGGCTCGGGCTTCGGGATGTGGATACAGGTTCTTAGAATCGTGCCGTCTCCGCCCACTGTGACAATGAAGTCTGGACGCCACTCTTCAAGGGGCACGGCTACGTCTGCCCTGCCCACGTGTTCGGCTATCTCAGGGTCCACAATCAAGTCCAGACCTTTGCGTTCAAGATGTTGGCCCAGTTTCTCGGCTAGTTCAAAGGCCCTTTTCTTGTCGTTTCGAGCGGTAAGTCCCACACTTTTGAACGCCATAACTATCCGTCTGCTTCTTGCAGCAACCTTAATCTATTTATTTCAGTTGTTAAACATTGCTGTAGCGTGTTCGACGGTGGGATGAGATGAGCAAACCCGTTGACGTCGGTTCCATACGAGTCGGGGGCTACGTGATAATCGACGACGAACCCTGCCGCATCGCAAGCCTGGCAAAATCAAAACCAGGCAAGCACGGCTCGGCGAAGGCCAGGGTCGTGGCCATCGGCGTTTTCGACAGTGCCAAGAGAACATTCGTCAAGCCAGTGAGTGCCCAGGTAGAAGTGCCGCTGATAGAGAAAAAGCCTGGTCAGATTATCGCTCTCTTGCCCAACGCTGTCCAGATAATGGACTTGGAGAACTACGAAGTCTTCGAAGCGGCTTATCCTGACGAGGAAGAGTTGAAGAAGAAGCTGGCATCCGGCGTCGAGGTGGAGTACTGGCGAATCTTAGGCAGGACCAAGATAATGCGAACCAAGGGCTAACACGTCTTTTCTTTATTCGTTTCTGAAGTTGAGGCAGTTGAAGAGTGTAAGGCAAATACGACTCAAGCGCGGCATGACCGCCGCCCAACTGGTCAAGGAGATGGACGAAAGCGGCGTCCTGGGCGCGGGGAAGGTCGGAAAGGCAGCGCGGCTCGTGACAGAAATGTTTGGGGATCCAGACTACACGGTCTTTCTAACACTTGCCGGAGCTCTCGTTCCAGGCGGCTTGCGCGAAATCTTCACCATGCTGGTCGAAGAAGAATACGTGAACGTTATTGTGACCACGGGCGCGAACATGGTTCACGACATGGTCGAATCCCTGGGGCACAGGCACGGGGTCGGCTCATTCAAGGCTGAAGACGCGTGGCTGAAGAGGAAGGATGTTGGCAGAATAGGCGACATCTACGTGGAGCACAAGGCCTTTAGGGACTTGGAGAAGTGGCTGCACAGCGTTCTGGACGAAATTCCCGAAAGCAAACGCCAGCGCATCTCTCCTTCAAGCCTCCTCTTCGAGATAGGTAAACGAACGCATGACGAGAAATCTATACTGGCGGCGGCGGCGAGGAAAAACGTGCCCATACTGTGCCCTGGGCTGGCTGACTCTATAGCCGGGTTCCAGCTCTGGATCTACGGTCAGGACAAGAAGCTTGTTCTCGACCCGCTGGGAGACGTAGCCACGCTCGTGGACAGGGTCTACGAAGCCAAGAAGGCTGGCATAATAATCCTAGGCGGCGGATGGCCGAAGCATTTCGCCCTCTTCGCAAACACTTTCCGTGAGGGCGTGGACTCCGCTGTGCAGATAACAATGGATAGACCCGAACCGGGCGGTCTCAGCGGCGCCTCCTTGGAGGAGGCTGTGAGCTGGAGCAAGGTCAAATCTGAAGAGAAAACAGTCACGGTTGTCTGCGACGTCACCATCGCGTTCCCGCTCATCGTGGCCGCGGCTCTGGAACGAGTCTAGCCTAGCTTTCCCACCAGTCCCAGCCCGCCTTGTCGAAGGCGACGTAGAGTATGGCCAGAGTTATGCCCCACAAGAAGGCTATCGCGGCGTAGCTTAGGGCAGTTCCCTTGAGCTGGTCGAGAGCGACCCAAGCGGTGATGCCGAAAACTCCTACGAGTATGAAGACGAAGACGAAAAAGTAGATGGCGTTCTTCACGCTCACGGCATACAGATCCCCTTGGACACTGTATCTAGGCGTGTCTGCTGTTAAGATTTTCCATTGCTTAACTGGGCATTGCAGGGGTGCTACTCGACTTTTATCTCATGACTCTTCTTTCTCGGCAGCCGCACTTCAAGAATTCCCTTCTTGAACCGCTTAGTCCGCTTCTTCGCATCAACTGCCACCGGGATGTGTGTCTGGCATTTGAAGGTGGAGAACTCTCCTCTCTGGTGGATTATGCCCAGGTCCTCGCAGCACACTCTACGCATGATTCTAGCGCTTATCTCGAGTGTCTTCTCGTCTACGGGCTCAACCGTAATCGAATCCGGGTCGGAGAAAGGCAGGTCAGCCGTGACGACGACTTCGTCAGGCGTCACTGAAACGTTGCACAAAGGCTCCAGTGTACTCGCCCTGATATCCCAGCTCTGGCGCTCAACGTGCAACAACTCATCCGCCAACGACTCCATTTCCTCTACGTACTCGTTGACCAAGTCGAAGATTGACCGCCTTCTTCTACGGCTCGACACAGTCTCACGTTCCCTCCTATATGTAGAGTGGCAGGTCGCTCTCCTGCCCTTTGTTCATCTTGGTCAACTCTTGCTGAGTGCGTTTCATCATGTCTTTCGCGCGGAGCCTGATTTCCTCTCCCTTCTCAACCAGCTTCGAAACCTCGACTTTTATCCCTGTGATTTTGGAGAGCTGCTCGAGTGCAGCCGCCGCCGCTTCGGGATCTGGGTAGTTGTAGAAGGACTGTGAGAGTAGAGCCACGGCTGGAAGATTGCCTTCGGCGCAATAACGCATGATCAAAGCCTGTGGACCCACCATGTAGCCTTCCCTCAACACTTCGAGTTTGTGCTGCTCCAGGAAATCTATCATGTCGGGGCTTGAGGCGGTGCCGAACACCTCCGGCTTGTCGATGTCTTGGCGGTTCTGGACGGGTATCCCCCCTATCGGAATTACCATCTTAACTCCCTTCGCTTTCACCCATTCCACGAAGGTTCGCATGAAGCGTTGGACTCCCTTGGCTGGTATCGCTGTCTCTGCTATCGTGACGAGGAGGTTGCCGTTGCCGAAGACACGCATGGGCGAATGAGGTAGCCCCTTGTGCAAGACGATAATCGGGGGTAACAAGTCTGAATCCACGTAGGCCAACTCATCCAAGCCGAGCTCAGACACGACGTAAGATGCAGCCAACACGCCCACTAGACCAACATCTGGGAACCCGCAGAGCATTGTCGCCCCAGAAGGAACAGCCTTCTTCTCCACGAAGTTTATTGGAATGGACAAAGAATTCTCCCTCACCATTCTAGTCATCAACGTATGGCAGAAAAAGGTTGTGGTAAGCCCAAATCCTATTTAAGCACGCACCGAGTTTTAAGGATTAAGTGAAAGGTCATGGTGCTAGAACGCCTCGGCTCATCCATCTACGATGCCCTAAAGAAGGTTTTCAAAGCCGCTGTCGTGGATGAAGCAGCAGTGAAGGAACTCGCCCGCGACATCCAACGAGCTCTCCTGCAAGCCGACGTGAACGTGCAGCTGGTCCTCAGCATATCGAAGCGCATCGAAGAACGCGCATTGAAAGAAGAGATCCCTCCGGGCATATCCCGAAAGGAACACGTCGTGAAAGTTGTGTATGAAGAGGTCACGCGCTTTCTGGGAGAGAAACCTGTTCCACTGAAGTTTGAGCCGGGCAAACGCCGCACTATTATGCTTGTGGGCATTCAAGGCTCGGGGAAAACCACTGCTTCTGCCAAGATTGCGCGGTATTTGCAGAAGAGAGGGTTGAAGCCCGCTTTGGTATGTGTGGACACTTTTAGACCTGGCGCCTTCGACCAGCTTAAGCAGTTAGCCGACCGGATCAACGTTCCCGTCTACGGCGACCCGAAGTCCAGAAATGCGGTTGAGATTGCGCAGAGAGGGTTGAAGGAGTTTGAGGGCAGAGACTTCATCATAATCGACACTTCTGGGCGTCACAAGGAGGAGAAAAGTCTCATTGACGAGATGAAGCAGTTGGAGAGGGTTATCAGGCCGGACGAGGTCATACTGGTGGTAGATGGCACTATAGGACAGCAGGCGGCAACTCAAGCGAAGGCGTTCCACGAGGCTACGCCCATCGGCTCAATCCTCGTGGCTAAGCTGGACGGCTCTGCACGCGGAGGCGGCGCGCTGTCAGCTGTCGCAGCCATAGGCTCGCCCATAAAGTTCATCAGCACAGGCGAGAGAATCGAGGACATCGAAGCCTTCGTACCCTCCCGATTCGTCGGTCGCCTCTTGGGCATGGGCGACTTGGAAAGCCTGATTGAAAAGGTGCGCGAGGCCGAAGTCAAAGTCCCCGAGAAGAAGGCTAGGCAGATTCTCAGCGGCAAGTTCACCCTTACCGACATGTATGAGCAGTTCGAAGCCATGAAGGGTATGGGACCTTTCAAGCGCATCTTGAAAATGCTGCCCGGCATGTCCTACAACGTTCCTGACGAGATGATCGACACGGCGCAGGACAGGCTTGAGAAGTGGCGTGTAATCATCCAGTCCATGACGCCCAAAGAGCGGGAAAACCCGAAAACATTCTCCCCTTCCCGCATACGTCGAGTCGCACGGGGCTCGGGCACAACTGAGAAAGAGGTCAAGGAGCTTCTGCAGCAGTACAACATGATGCGCCGCATGATGAAGCAGCTACGACGCAAGAAACTCCCATTCTTATCAGGTAAGAGGCTTCCGAAAGGGTTGGGGTAGGCAGCAGGAACCATGGACATTCTCGCAAGGGCAGCGCAGATGCTGACGGCACATGCTCTCTGCAACCATTGTCTGGGCAGACAGTTTGCCCTCCTAGGCTACGGCGTAGAAAATGGGAGCCGCGGCCAAGCGATCAAGCTACTACTCACCATGAAGGGACATCAACTGCTGGATGGTAAAGAAGAAAACGGTGCCGCTCTACTGAAGACGGTTGCTGCTAATGGCTCTTTCACCTTAGCCCGTGACATCTTGAAACGGTTCAAAAAACGCTCTCCCTCGGCAAAGCCATGCTACCTCTGCGAAGAAGACTTCGAGAAAGTCGGCGACTTGGTCGAGAAGGTCTTGGGGAAACTGGATGGCTATGAGTTCACCACTTTTTTGGTGGGAGTTGAGCTTCCGATTGAAGTAGCTGAGCGGGAAGACGAGTTCAAGGCCCGTTTCGACGTTGCCCATGGTGAGAGCATCAAAAGCCAGTTCAGCCGCGTTGTCGGCAAAAGTCTCTGTGAATTAACTGGGAAGGAGGTTGACTTCAATACGCCTGACATAGTCGTGCTCGTCAACCCCTTCGCCGGCAAGTTTAGGCTGCAGGTAAACCCGCTCTTCGTGGCTGGCAGGTATCGGAAACTCGTCCGCGGCATACCACAGTCTCGGTGGTTGTGCAGAGAATGCGGGGGGAAGGGCTGTGAGATCTGCAGCGGGACTGGAAGACGCTACAAGGATTCTGTTGAGGAGTTCGTCGGCATCCCCATAATGAAAGCAGCAGAGGGAAAGGAGATCGCTCTCCACGGCTCGGGAAGAGAGGATGTCGACGCTCGCATGCTCGGCACTGGACGCCCCTTCGTCTTAGAGGTCAAGGAGCCTAAGAAACGCTTCTTCGACCTAAGCGAAGTCGAGCAAGCTATTAGCAAGGGCGCCAAGGGAAAAGTTGAGGTGTGTAACCTTCGTTCTGCAAACAGAAACATGGTTAGGCTATTCAAGAAGGCTGAGGCTTCGGCAAAAGTCTACCGCGCCACGATGAAGTTTAGCCGTGACGTTACTGACGAAGAGCTGAGGGAAGTCGGTAGAACACTCTCGAAAAGCACAATTCATCAGCAGACGCCTCATCGCGTCCTGCATCGCCGGGCCGATTTGATGCGGGAAAAATACATATATGAGGCGAAAGTAAAGAGGTTGTCACGCAACCATGCGGAAATACGAATCCGCTGCCAGGGCGGTCTCTACATAAAAGAGCTGATCACTGGGGATGAGGGGCGTACAGACCCCAGTGTGGCAAGTATCATGGGCGTTGAGGCTAAACCGACTCAGCTGGACGTGTTAAGCGTGGTTGCAGGAGAGGAGAAATGATGACAAAAGGATACCGCCACAGAACCCGTTCACTGCTCAGGAGAAAAGTGAGAGAAAGGGGCAAGACGGGTCTAAGCAAAATACTCAGAGAATACATGCCAGGGGACCGAGTGGTGGTGAAAATTAACCCGAGCATCCACAAAGGCATGCCTCACCGCCGTTTCCACGGGAAAATAGGAGTGATAGATGAAAGAAGGGGGAGAGCCTACGTGGTGAACGTTTCTCAGGGCGACGCTGTGAAAGAGATAATCGTTAGACCCGAGCACTTGGAACCCGTCAAAGCATAGTCGTGGAGGTTTGATGTTGCCTAGAAAAGTCTTGAAAGATAAGATGCTGACAGTGCCCGAAGTTAAGCAGATGCTGGAATCCATCGGAGCAGAAAACCTCGACCAGTTCCAGCGCCGCGCCCTCGACTATACAGCGAAATTGGCGAAGACAGAAGCTGAACCGGCTGCTGAGATCGTGAAAGGCTTGGTGGAGAAACTCGGGCTCGAAGAGGGAGAAGCAGTGCAGATAGTCAACTGCATGCCAGAAAGCATCGGAGAAATCCGCGTATTCTTGGCCGGCGGAAGAAAAATAGTGGAAACACAGAAACTACAGGAAATCTTAGCATTCTTGAACCAGCACCGTAAAAAGGAATAATAGCATTTACACATAACTGACTACCACTTTATTAGGGGCATGGAGAAGAGGGCATGGAGAAGAGATACGAGGAACGCGCCTACGTACTGGACTTTCTGTCTCACGGACGAGCAGGAGTGAGACCTGGCTACCGAGCGGGGGCAGTAGTCCAGGTGGTGGGTGAGGACTTTTTCACGCTCTTGGAAGCCATAGTGAAAGAAGGCTTGGCGCCCAAGCCCTACGACAAGGTCTACGTGGGGAAGGATAGGAGAGAGGCAATAACCTACATAGTCGGGCGAGTGGGGTTTGAGGAGTTGACAGCCAACGCCAAGATGGAGCTTCCCAGCATAGTTGAGAAAATCGTCCTCACAAGGGAAAAATGGTTCATCAATTTCTTTAACACAGCCCAAGCCTTAACCCCGCGCATGCACGCCATGGAGCTCATCCCCGGTATCGGCAAGAAGTACATGTGGCAGATCATTAACGAGCGGGAGAGAAAGCCCTTTGAAAGCTTCGCAGACCTGCAGAAACGCACGAGCATTCCAGACCCTGCTAAACTCGTAACAAAACGCATCATCGAGGAATTGTCGGGAGAGAGCAAATACCGGCTTTTCACGCGGGCGCCCTAGTGAACCTCTCATGAGCCTCCAACAGAAAACAAAGCGCCTTGTATGCGACTACGGAGTCGCTCCAAAGAGGCGTCTTGGCCAAAACTTCATGGTCAGCGACCGTTTCTTAGGACTCATGTCCTCATACGCAGCATTGGCACGGTCAGACGTGGTTTTGGAGGTCGGTGCAGGCTTTGGATTCTTGACGCAGTATTTAGCCCAGAAGGCTGGGAGAGTCGTTGCGGTTGAAGTGGACCGAAGACTAATGAGGGCTTTGCGGAGTCAGCTTGCAGATCTTGACAACGTGGAGCTGGTGGAGGGCGACGTGCTTGACGTCCCCATTCCTGCCTTCAACAAGATGGTCTCCAACCCACCCTTCTCAATATCCTCACCGCTGCTCTTCTGGCTCCTTGAAAAACGCTTCGAATACGCTGTTCTGACTTTTCAGGAGGAGTTTGCTAGACGCCTCGACGCACCGACAGGTAGCAAAGACTACAGCCGCCTGACAGTCTCCACGTACTATCACGCCGACGTGGAGCTTCTGGACAAAGTCCCAAAAGAGGCGTTTTATCCAATGCCCGACGTGAACGCAGTCATAGTGCGGCTAAACCCTAAGAAGTCGTCCCCCTTCGAGGTGAAAGACAAGCATTTTTTCGACGATGTTGTGCGCACCCTGTTCTCGCAGCGCAACAGGAAAGTCCGAAAAGCAATCCTTCCGCTCTTCCGCAAGCAAGGAGCAAGCGACCCAAAAACCGTGGAGAAGGTCGACAGCCTCCCCTTCAAAGACAGGCGTGTGCGAGATTTGCCGCCTGAAGACTTCGGAGTGTTGGCAAATGAGCTCTCACAATAAGCATTTCTACTACGGGAAGTATGTTTTTGAAGTTCCTCCGGAAGTGTACGAGCCAGCGGAAGACACGCTTCTCATATCCAAGAACCTCATTGTGAGAAGAGGCGCGAACGTCTTGGATATGGGCACAGGCTGTGGCGTTCTAGCAGTACTGGCTGCTGAAAAAGCGAACAAGGTGGTCGCGGTGGACATCAACCCCCATGCCGTGGTGTGTGCACAAAGAAACGCTGAGCTCAACAGAGTCGAGACGAAGGTTGAAGTGCGCTCAGGCAACCTCTTCGGGGCCGTCGGTGCAAAAGAGAAGTTCGACTTGATTCTTTTCAATGCACCATATCTTCCCGTGGAGCAATGTGAAGGCGAAAGCTGGGTTGAGAAGGCTTGGGCTGGAGGAGTTACCGGGCGGGTGGTCATCGACGAATTCATCAATCAAGCTCGAAAGTATCTTGAAGACGAAGGACGCATCCTTTTGGTCCAGTCGAGTCTTTCTGCTGTGGAAGAGACTCTGAAAAGCTTTGGCCAGCACGCTCTTCATGCGGCGGTGATAGCGGAGGAAAAGCTTTACTTCGAGAAAATCGTGCTGATTGAAGCCAAAAAGCCGCCTTGTGAACCGTGAAATCCAGTTCAGCGAATCTGTAAGCAGTGTTATTAGAAAGTTTTTTATTCGCTTTCCAGAAATTAGATGCGGTGTTATTATGGGAACCAAAGGAAAAGCAATCGTCAACGTCAACGTCAACCAATTGCTGAAGGATTTGAACTCTGCTTACGCGGACGAGTGGATAGCCTACTTCTCTTACACTTGGGCTGCAGACTACATCGAAGGGCTCTGCTTCCCCAACGTGGCTGCGAAGCTGGACGAGATTGCGAAGGACGAGTATGAGCACATGGGCGAGTTGGCTGACAGAATCTACGAGCTTGGCGGAGAGCCTGAGAGAGACATCGAAGACCTGCAGAAGATAGCTAACTGCAAGAAAGTCGTGTTTCCAAAGGACGAGCGGAACCTTGAGGGCGTGCTGAAAGCGGTCGCCGAGGCTGAAGGCTGCGCCATAAACGTCTACAATCGCCTTATCCAGAAGATTTCTCCTTGCTACAAAATGGACATCCGAACCTTCCACCTGCTCCAGCATATCCTGTCCGAGGAAATAGAGCACGAAGAAGCTTTCGAAAACCTACTGCCCAAGAAGCCCAAGCAGGCAAAGAAGTAGAGGACGCTAGCCTCTTCTCTTTTTTTCGTAACGCTCGGCGCACTTCTCGCAGCAGAAAGTATGCTTCTCCCCGTCGACGACTCGCGCGTAAACCGCGAATTCACACCCGTCGCCAGCCATCTTCATGTTGCATTGTTCGCATCGTATGATTCTGGTCACCTTTTGTTTGCCTCCTTCCTTTTCTCGTAGTCTTTTATCGCCTCGTGTAGGGCGTCTGCCGCCAAATTGGAGCAGTGCATCTTTATGGGTGGGAGGCCGCCTAAGCTGTCTGCTACGTTTTGCCTGCTAATCTTCAACGCCTCTTCCAGGGTCTTGTCCTTGGCCAGCTCGGTTATCATGCTGCTCGTGGCGACAGCTGCGCCGCAGCCGAAGGTCTTGAACTTTATTTCGGCGATGCGGTTGTTCTTGACTTTGATGTAGATGGTCATCATGTCACCGCACACGGGGTTTCCCACAGTTCCGACGCCGTCGGCGTCGGGGATTTCTCCTACGTTGCGAGGGTTCCTGAAATGCTCCATGACCTTCTCGCTATACACTTTCCCTCAACTCTTTGGGTGTTAATGGTGACATGAAGCGCAGCCTTTTAACTATATCGGGCAACAAGCCCACAACGTAATCCACCTCCTCTTCCGTGTTCTGCCTTCCCAACGTAAACAGCAGCGAACCGTGGGCTTCCTCATGCTTCAAGCCGGTGGCGCGCAGTACGTGTGAAGGCTCCAGAGTCTTTGCCGTGCACGCTGAGCCAGAGGACGCAGCCACACCCGCCATGTCCAAGTTGAGTAGCATGGACTCGCCCTCGATGAAGCTGAAACGCACCGCCACGTTGTTCGGCAAACGCTTCGTAGGGTGCCCGTTCAGGAAGGAGTGTGGAATCTTATCCAAGAGGCCTTTGATGAACTTGTCCCGTAGCAGGCTCAGCCGTCTACCCTCCGACTCCATCTCGTCCTTCGCCAGCTCAGCCGCCCTACCCATGCCCACGATGCCAGGCAGGTTTTCAGTGCCCGATCGCAGCCCGTACTCCTGCCCCCCGCCGTAGATCAACGGCTCAAACCTCGTTCCCTTCCTCACAAAAAGCGCTCCCACTCCCCTGGGTCCGTACATGTCGTTGGACGACAACGTTAGCAGGTCCACTCCGTCTCTCTGCACGTCTATTGGTACCTGCCCCGCTGCAGCTGTGGCGTCCACGTGTAAGTACGCCCTCTTGCCGTGCACGATTTCGCTGATCTCTTTGATGGGTTCAATGGTGCCGATTTCACCGTTGGCGTACATTGCAGAAACCATTATTGTCTCGTCGGTTAACTCTTTTTTCAAAGCCTCAAGGTCCACTGTGCCTTGCCTGTCAACAGGCAGAAATGAAGCCTTGAATCCCTGCCTAGTTAGATACTTGCAGACATTGATCACCGACATGTGTTCGATGCTGGTTGTTATGACGTGTTTCCCGAGGTCTTGGTTCCTGGCGGCCACGCCTCTGATGGCCCAGTTGTTGCTTTCCGTGGCGCATGAGGTGAAAACAACCTCTTCTCTCTTGTCAGCGTTAATCAGCCTTGCGACTTTCTCCCTCGCTTCCTCTAGCCCCTTCCTAGCCTCCTGTGCGAAGGAGTGTAGCGAAGAGGGGTTTCCGTAAAGCTTTTCGAAGCATGGTTCAATTGCGTCGATTACGCGGGGGTCAACCGGCATGCCCGCGGTGTGGTCCATGTATACTCTTTTCATAGTTGAAGCCTCTCATTTCCCCTTCCTGATCAAGAAGTAAAGCCTGCTTCCTTCCTTCCTCATTTCCAAGATTTCGTGGTCTAGACGTTTGGCTAGGCTGGGTATGTCTTTCTCTGCTGCGGGGTCGTCTGCCCAAACCTCAAGTGTCTGCCCCGCTTCAATCTTGTCCAACTCCAAGCGTGTCCTATAGACTGGTTCTGGGCAGAAAAGTCCCAGACAATCCAGTGTCCTGTCCACTTTGTTCTTAGTCAAGGGTGCTCCCTAGTCTTCTCCTGTGGAGGTCTAAAAAAAGGTTTACTGAACTGTGCAAGAAAGCTGGGGAAGGACCCCTTTGTGCACCGTTTTCCTCATTTGGTCTCTATTTCCATGGCAACTCCATGTTTCACCAGGACTCTGGCGTTTTCAGCGGGCAAAGTTGCCACATCCTCTGCGGCGAAAGGACCATACATCTTCAAGTCGGCGCCCACTATTGCAGGGACTTCCTTCAAGAATCGCAGCAGCCTCCTGGCCTGTTCGACCTTCTCTACGCTCTCTGGCGTTTTCCCTCGCATCGAGTCTTTTAGCATGGTGCGGAATTCTTCGAAGGCGGGTCTGAGTTCAAGGACTATTCTCTCTTCCTCCGAAGTCAGTGCCTCTTTGGCCGAAGACTCTTCCAACTTGGCCTGCTTGACCAGTTTCTCGAAGCGAAGGGCTACGAGCTCCTTCACCATGCGCTTAGCTTTTGACAGTTCTTGGGCGATTAGCCTCGCCTTAACCGACTTGGACTCCAGCATTCTAGCTTCACGTCGAATGCGCCCTATGTACTCGGCTGTCTCGATGTAAAAGCCCTCAGGGAGCTTCTGCAACTCCATGTTCTCCTTTTCTCTCAGCCAAGCCTCGTAAAGGACGTCGTACATCACTGTTCTACCACCTTTGCAGCGCCCTTGCAATACAGGAACAGGGCAGCAGCCGTGGATAGCTCCGCCCGAGCAGCGTTCTTGAAGGGTCCGTAAATGGTGTCTCCTATTCTAAACTCTGGCGTTTCACCCATTTCCATTAATACCTGTCCCTTCTTGAAAGCTACTGCCTCCTTCAATGGGTCAAAGGAGTCGAGCGTGCCTAAAGACGCTTCCGCCTTCATCAACCCTGTCTTGCCATGCAGACTTCCAGCCAGCCTAATCAGCCTATGCGTGTCCGTCGTCACCACAGTGTCGATCTTCGCTGCCTCTTGACTCGCTATCCACTCAACAAGCTTCCTCCAGTTCTCAGCTCCCACTCCTTTAACGTCAAGATACCTATTCTTCCTAACGCCCTCAAGGAGCCTCTTTCTATTTTTCATGAGAAAGTCGACGGCACGCTTATTCAGCCCCCCCTCCTCCATCTGGTCGGGTGAGGCTCTTTCTAGGAACATTTCGATTCCCTTGGCGATTCGTTGCTTCCACCCCTGCGAATTGCTGTCGACCACTATCCTCCCCCTATCCACTATTTTGTGCAGCTCCATCTTGAACCCCAAGCCGATCACGTAGTCCACTATCTCCTTGCGCGCGGAAGAATCGAGCAACCGGATGCTTTCGCTTTCCACGTGTACGTGATAACCTCGATTTCCGCTGAAGTAAGCTTTCACCTCTCTGCCTGCGAAGCCGAAATCCTCTACTAACATGTCTATGAGCTTGATTGTCTCGTTCTTCGCTGACTCTAAACAGACATCGCATATCCATGTTTTGGCGTTGAATCTAGTTTCGCCGCAGACAGGACATCTTTCAGGAGAAGGACCTTTTCCTGCGAAGCCACACTTGCTGCAAACCCAACTGTCGTGGATTTTGCCACAAGGCGTAGGGATGTGGTCAGCGTCGATGTCAAACACTAGGTCCGCCCCCAACCAGCCTTTCCCTTCCATCTCTGCTTCGGGGCGTTCGTAGTAAGCACTCGAATAATAAACGTCCGAAGGCACAGTGGTCTCCAAAAAAGCCTTGAAGTCGACTACGCTTCTGAAACTCCTATGCCTCAGCATGACTCTGCCTTCAAACAGGAGAAAGCCAAACTCGCGCTGACTGAGAGATGTGGGAGTTTGAAGGTGCAAAGAACCCTTTTGGTAATACTCGAGGAATTTGTTTTGAACAAAGTGCTGCAAAGCGTTTGCCTCTGTTGACTTTTGCCAGTCTATCAGGTTAGACATAAGCCAGATAATAAGTGCGCCGCCAGCGTCTACGCTCTTGTTGAAACACCGATAAAGGCCGTTGCCCACAGTTTATAAGCCGATAGTTACTAAATTTGCGGCATAAGTTCATCATGTTCCAACGACCGTTGAGCGGGTTTTTGTGGTGTCGATAATAGAGAAGCTTGCTGCTAAGGGAGGTTTCTTAAGGCACCGCTTAGTCCTGATGATTCTCGGCTACACCATTACAATAGGCATCTTAGCTATTTTGAGACACTATGTCCTGTTCTCCTACGCTTGGGACCTTGGGATATTCAACCAAACATTTTGGTCCACAATCAACGGACGCTTCTTCTACTACACAGTGGAGCCATGGTTCGGCGAAAGCTTTTTCGCAGTCCACTTTTCTCCAATACTCATCTTCCTCGTGCCGTTCTATGCAGTTTACCCTCACCCTGAGACTCTTCTCGTGCTGCAGAGCTTCGTCATAGCCCTGGGCATCGTTCCCCTATATTTCCTGGCAAAGGATAAGCTTAGCGAACGGTTGGCGTTCCTGCTTTCGGCTTCTTACCTGATGAACCCTCTGATCTTGGGAGCAAACCTCTACGACTTCCACTTTGAAGCTTTTATCCCGGTCACCCTCTTCTCCACCATCTACTTCTTGGAGAAGGGGAATTTGAAGCTCTACACCCTTTTCCTGTTTCTTTCCCTCATGGTGCACGAGTACATGGCGGTTTTCACCATCCTACTAATGGTCTACGAGATAGCTACGAGGATAAAATCCAGAGAAGCGCTGAGGAAGATCGCGGTATACGCGATTTTGACGATTTCTCTATCTGCTCTGTGGTTTCTCTCAGCCTCAGCCATTCACTCTTATCTCAGGAAGCCTGAGACTGAATCGATGAGCATCATAAGCCCTGTCTTAAACGAAGCGAGCAATCCTATCGCGCTGCTCAGCAACTTGGGCTACGATTTGCCTCAGAAGCTTCTGTACGTAATTATGCTGCTGGCACCTCTCCTCTTTACGCCTCTTCTCTCTTCATACATCTCCCTCAGTTTGCCTTGGCTTCTCTTCACGTTCCTGCTGAACTACGGCCCCTACTATACGCTTAGCTACCAGTACTCGTTACTGATACTCCCATTCGTATACGTCTCCGCAATACATGGAATAAAGAAGGTTCGTTCAAACGTCTTGAAGAACATAAATATTGGAAGAATACTGGTGCTTTCGACCTTCGCTTTTTTTGTGATCAGCCTTACCTTGGTACAAGCCCCGCTTTTCAACTTGAAGAGGGCTGACTCCGCTCACAAAGTTTTCCAGTTGATACCGGAGAACGCGTCAGTTCTGGCCACAAACACCCTCTTCCCCCACGTGTCGAACAGGTTTGAGGCTTGGGTTCTGCCTTTCGGATACAACGAGCCCTACCCTACCTACTACACCGGCATTTCCGAAGTGTGGAAAGATTACGCCCACAAGATACTAAGTGAAAAGGACCCGGAGTTCGTCCTCCTTGACTTGAGAGCAGAGAGCGTGCGAAACCTCAAACTCACAGTCTCTGAGATGCTTTCGAGAAGGAATTACGGTCTCTACGCATACGTCGATGGGATTTTGCTTCTCAAGAGAAACTACGCAGATGATCCTTTGATATTCACCCCCTTGGAATCCTCCTTCAACTATGAGACCCTTACTCTTCACGACGGCTCCAAAGTTCCAGACAATTCATCTCAAAGCGGCCTAGTCTTGGCGCATGCCACTAAAGACTTTGACAACGCTAATTTCTGGGGCAGCCCGAGTTTTGCAGTGCCTCAAGGGAAATATTCGGTGTCCTTTAGACTGAAACTAACCGGTGTGGCTGACAACGTCGACGTCATAACTCTCGCAGTCACCACAGATGAGGTCATCACTATCATTGACATACTGAACTCAACCCGCATAAATGCCAACGACCTCGAGCCAGGAACCTGGACAATGGTTACACTCGAATTCCAGATGAAGCTGCCTGGAACCATCCAACTAAAGGGGTTGCAGGTCAGCAACACTGTTAACCTATATCTCGATTATGTAGAGATTGTTCAGCTGGGGCATGAGGCTAGCTAGGCACCGAAAAGATGTCGCAGCAAGGTGAAAGATTGGATATATGCATGGTCTGTGACCCTATGCTGGACACGTATGGTCCCGTAGCGCCGGCTCTGCTCTTAGCACAGAATATGATGGCAAGGAACTACAGGGTCTCCATAGTGTCGACAAAGATTTCTACCCAAGTCCAGAAGTTTCTTGAACACCACTCTCTAGACTTCGTGAATCTTGACGCCCACCTTATTAGTGGAAACGAGCCTCCCTTTTCTTGGCTCGAGGTCTGGACCCGTGAAGCTTTCCTGAAGCTCAACTCTAGAGGCTTCTGCTCCCATAACAACATTGTCATCAACTTCTCCCACACGTTGGCAGTGCCTTCAGCAGTGTGGTATGTACAGGGTCCCACCACAGATGCGATAAGAGACATGCAGAACGACCTTCCCCTTCGTTACAGGTTTCTCTACAAAACCCTTAAGCCGCTCCTCGAATTCGCAGACAACAGACTAATAAGGAACATGGCTTCAGGCTCCAACCTGATAATCGCCAACTCAAAGTATTGCGCCTCAATGTATGAGACCAGAAACCTTGACGTGGATAGAATCATCTACCCCCCGCTTGACTGCAAGGCATTCAAACCCACACCCACACCTCAAAACGATTATGTTTTAACCTACTTGGGTAAAGAAACCGATTTCTCAACCTTGAAGAAGATAGGAGACGCAGGCGTAAGGGTTAGGATTTTTGGGTCAAAATCTCCCTTCAAGCCAAAACAAGTGCTTAAGCGTCGAAACATCGAATTTCTGGGTAGAGTATCCACTCAAGAGCTTGTTGGCCTATACTCGAACGCCTTGTTCACTCTGTTCACCTTCAACCACGAACCCTTCGGATACATACCTGTAGAGAGCATGGCCTGCGGAACCCCCGTCTTGACCTACAACAGCCAAGGACCCTCTGAGACAGTTATCGACGGCGTGACCGGTTGGCTCGCCAACACTCGTGAAGAAAGCATACGACTAGCCTTGAGTCTGTGGAAAGGCGGCTACCCTCCAACTATGAGGGCGAACGCTAGAGAAAGAGCGTTACGCTTTAGTGAAGAAAACATCGCGGGAGAATGGATCCAAGTGGTTGAAAGGCTTGCGCAAGAAACGAGCTAAGCAGTCGCTAGGCACGCCAAAGTCTTGCGGGAGAACACTGGGCAGACTCATTAGCAGCTTGGCAATAGCAGGCTAATCCCTAGCCGGAGCGACGTCTCTTTGACAGATCGCGGCTTTCGGGTATGTCAAGACCTTGTTTGGAAGGGCAGTTTGTTCTTCACGATGTATGAAAGAAATCCTTGAAATTCTGCCTTGGTAAGCTTGGACTTGCCTTTCTTCCTGTTCTCAAACTTGATCGGTATCTCGATCAGACTGAAACCTCTTGTCCAAGCTTGTTTCACTGTCTCTATCTGTATCTCGTATGTTTGGCTGTGGAGGCAGCCGATCACGTTCTCCACATATTCTTCAGAATAGCATCTGAAACCGCTCGTGCAATCGTGTATCTTCATACCCACCATCGTGGAAGCTATGAGATTGGCGACGCGGCTGATTATTCTGCGCAAGACGTGCCATCCCACGATCCTGCTGCCGCGGGAATATCGGCTTCCGATTACTAGGTCGCAGCCTTTTTCTGCAGCCTCAAGGAGTCGAAGAATGGCTTTCGGGTTGTGGGAGTAGTCTGCATCCATCGTGATGATGTGCTTCGGCGGGTTCTTCAAAGACAGCATGGCCTTGAATCCGTCAGTGATCGCGGTTCCAAGCCCCAGTTTTGAAGGTCTCTCCAAGAGCAAAACGTCATCGTACTCTTTCTGCAGTTTTCTCACGACCTTCGCCGTGCCGTCTGGGCTCGAGTCGTCTATCACGAGTATTAGCGAGTCTCTCTTTATGCTCTTGATCTCTCTGATGAGACTCCCAATGTTCCCCACTTCACAGTATGTTGGAAGTATGACGCCCATTGAATGCTTGCGTTTATGTGCCGTCTTAGCGTTGGCACATTGTACACTTCTATCCTTACTCGTTGAGATCACGCTATCCTTCACGTTTGAGCCAGCTATCGTCCACAGGATTCCTATTAGGAATCCATTTCGGTATTCAACCTTTATAAACTTATTTGACAAGCAACCACTCTCCAGAGAGCACTCCTCCTAAGATCAGCGGTCCGGTCTTCTAACGTTTTTTTCCAGTTTGCTGGTTGCCGTACTAGTTTCGAGCTAAACAAGGGTTTTTGATTTGTATGTGCAAGTGCCCAAAATCAATGTGAAGAAATGAGAGACTTTCTAAGAGGAAACTGTGATTACATTAGATTCCTTGAAAAGTCTTTTATATAGATTAAAGGCTACAGAGTTGCTATACGAAATGGTAATGGCCGAGGAAAAGACTAGATGCTACTTGCGTTGCTGGTAGGAGAGGGCGAGAAACCTCGAGATCTCTCGCTGTACATCTGTTCAAGGAAGCGCGTAAGACAATACATCAGTGCTCGGTTTATTCTGGTTCTAGATGCTCTTTTAACATTGTCCGCGTCTCTTCTAGTTCGAGGAATTTCCGAGTTGACGAAATGCATTTCATGGGGCACTCACTTTATATTCAGCATTGCGCTTGTTCTACGAACCATTTCCTTTGTTCGATTTGGAAAGATTGGAGGTCGTGATAGGGATGCTTAGAAGACCCGAGCTTTCTGTTATTATGCCCGCTTACAACGAAGCGGAGAAGATCGAGAACAGCTTGGAAAAGGTTGACTACTTTGTTCACCGAACCGGCTTTAGATATGAGGTCATCGTAGTAGACGATGGAAGCCTCGATGACACTTCGAAGAGAACCATTAACTACGCTAATAGGAACGGTCATGTTAAAATGGTTCGATATGCGAAGAACTTAGGAAAAGGTTACGCGGTTAGAACAGGTTTTGTACACGCCAGAAGCAATAGGGTGGTTTTTGTGGACGGTGACATGGATGTTGACCCCGATCAGATTTCCTCCTTTGTGGATGCTTTGGAACACGCGGACCTCGTAATAAGCTCCAAATGGCACCCAAGATCCAGAGTAGAAATGTCCGCCGCGCGTCGGTTTCTTAGTCACGGTTTCAACATCTTGGTTCGCCTACTCACTGGGGTAGATTTCAAAGATACACAAACAGGACTTAAAGCAGTAAGAAGGGATCAATTCGAAAGAGTCTTCAGCAAACTGATGGTAAAACGATTTGCCTTCGATGTCGAGCTATTGGTTCTGGCTAAGGTTTTCGGCCTAAAAGTCATCGAGTTGCCTGTAAAGGCGAAAGTAAAGAAAATGGTCAGCCTCAGGGAAGTTTTGCAGATGCTAGTTGATCTTCTCGGAATTGCTTACAGGTTGAGGGTTACTAAATGGTACCAGCGCATTGGAAGCGCGTGCGCACCTTTAGCGATCAAAATCGAAGCGAAATAGCGCTCTCTCTGCTACAGGCATGTCCTGTGCTGCTTTGAATCCTGTTGGAACGTTGCCTTAAATAACCTGTCAGGGTATCAGTGATTGCAGGTCAAAAGCGGTGATTCGGTTCGCCGCATAGTGAAGGTGAAACATAGATGAACTACTGTTCCAAACTGGCAGCGTTAAAGATGCGGAGCATGAGGCGGAGAATTTGGTACAAGGTTTTAAGCGTGCTTGAAAGAGTGCAGGTTGACCTAACTATTCGAATGCTAGAAAGAGTGCGGAGTCCCTTCTTGGCCAAAATATTGGATTCGATCATAAAGAAATTGTCTGTGGCATTGCAGAGCAAGGTGTCAACTCTGACTCAAGGTGTGGGTTTTCCACAGGCTCTGAAGCTGAGCAGAATAGCAAAGAGTTGGGGGCACAGAACTGCTGAAACGTGGACCAGCAACCGAGAATTCGCGAGGTTTCTGGCCGTCATGCATCTAAATTCTGTTCCAACGTCTTACCTGCACGCAACGTGTCCGCGTATAACTAGTTCATGTCCGGTGCGTCTGTGAGCGCTTGAATGTAGCCACGATTTTTGTAGCAGCGTTACTTGCTAGAGCCAAAGCATGCGTGAGAGAGAATTGGGGTGCTCCCTTCATTATTGCTTTCATGTTGCTTTTGGCTGTTGCAGCCGCTTCTTTGTCGATGAGGTTGGTTGGCTTTGCTGATGAAGTAGCTGTCTATGCGTATTACGCTCTGCTTGTTGGGATTATCCTCCAGCTTGCTTGCTTCCTGAAATATGACAAAAGGAGCGGTGAACCGATCAATGACACAAGTTGAGTTGCCATTCGTAATTCCCGCTTACAATGAAGAAGACTCGATTGAAGATGCGCTTGGTACGCCAGATGGGGTTGCTCGAAATCGCGTATAAGCTTAGTTATTCCTCGGTATCAACGACCCATAAACGCTCAAAAGCGAATACCAAAATTCTTCATTAATCCAAACTCATTGATATAGATGTCGAAAAATCCTTTGGTTTCAATCATCATTCCCTGCAAGGGCATAGATGATTATTCGCGAGAATGCATTAGGCGCTGTAAACAACTTGACTATGATGGTTACGAAATCATTCTGCTTCCTGACTATTCAAAAGAGACAGTTGAAGGCGTCAAGGTTATAGCGACTGGTCCGGTGCCTCCGGGAGCTAAAAGAAACATTGGTGTTAAGAATTCAAGGACAGAATTGTGTGCGTTCATTGATAGTGATGCTTATCCCAGAAGTGATTGGCTAACCAGCGCCATGAAATATCTCGAAGATTCCCAAGTTGGTGGGGTCGGAGGACCTGGATTGACTCCGGAAGAGGATGGTCTAATGCAAAAGGCCAGTGGTTACGTGTTGTCATCCTTCATGGTTGGCAATTTATCTAGCAGATATAGAACCAAGCAGGGTTTCGAGTCGGACGACATTCATTCATGCAATTTTGTCGCTCGGAAATCAATGGTGGAAGAGGCTGGCGGCTGGAACGAAAAGTACTGGCCTGGAGAAGACACGTTGATGTGTTTGGCAATGAAGAGGCTTGGGAGGAAACTGATTGAAGCACCCGACGTGGTCGTTTATCATCATCGTCGACCTCTTTTCAGGTTTCATTTAGAGCAGGTTTCGCGGTTCGGGGAACATAGGGGTTTTTTTGCCAAAAAGTTTCCAGAGAACTCTTTAAAACCGACTTATATCGCTCCATCAATGCTTGTTTTGTCTCTTATCGCAGGGCTGGTGTTATCTTTTCTCTTCTCTTTCTTCGTGTATGTGACGGTCTTTGGGGTAGCTGTATATCTTGCTTTAAGCCTAGTCGCAGCGGCACTGCAAGTGAGAAAGGTGAAGCTCATTCTGCTGGTCTGGTCGGGTACGATTGTAACCCATATAACGTATGGAATCTTTTTCTTATCAGGCCTGATTAAGCGTGACTTGAAAAGATGAAAATCAGCATTTCTTATCCACCGATAGATTCGCCAAAAGGTGTGCCGTTGCTAAGTCAGAACAGGCAGTTTCAGTACTTCCATACGCCCACGTACATCTATCCCATGGTTCCCGCGTACGCTGCCACTTTGCTTGGAAATGCTGGTTATGAAGTTGTTTGGGATGATGGGATTGCTGAGGAGAAGTCTCATAGTCAATGGCTGGCTGGCTTGAAGGCGAATAATCCAGATCTGGTGATGATTGAGACGAAGACTCCAGTGGTTAAGAAGCACTGGCGGATGATTGAGGAACTTAAAGAGGCGGCTCCAGAGATTAAGGTTGCCTTGGTCGGCGATCACGTTACGGCTTTGCCACGAGAATCAATGGAGAAGAGCAAGGTTGACTATGTTTTGACCGGCGGAGACTACGATTTTCTGCTGTTAAACCTCGTTGAATATTTAGAAGGCCGGACAAAGGAACTTGAACCTGGGGTTTGGTATAGGAAGCAGGGGAGAATTGAAAGCACTGGAAATTTTCAGCTGAACCACGACCTGAATGACCTGCCTTTCATCGACAGGGATTTGACGAAGTGGCGGCTTTACAGCGAGAAGAATGGCAATTTCAAGGAGACCCCTGGAACGTACACGATGGTCGGCAGGGATTGTTGGTGGAGAAAAGACGGTGGATGCACATTCTGCTCTTGGCCTACCTTGTATCCGACTTACAGGGTGAGGAAGCCTGAGCTCTTGGCTGATGAGGTTGGAACGCTGATAGAACGGTATCGGGTTAAGGAGGTTTTTGATGACACTGGCACTTTCCCAGTTGGAAATTGGCTTAGAAAATTCGGCAGCTTGATGATTGAGAAAGGGCATAATGAGAAAATACGGTTTAGCTGCAACATGCGGTTTGGAGCATTAACTCAAAATGATTATCGTCTGATGAAGAAGGCTGGTTTCAGAATGCTTCTTTTCGGCGTGGAGTCGGCCAGTCAGACCACCCTTGACAGATTGAATAAAGGCACAACAGTTGAAGGCATCAGCAAGGAGTGCAGAGTTGCGAGGGAGGAAGGCTTAGAGCCCCACATAACGATTATGATTGGCTATCATTGGGAAACCAGAAACGATGCCTTAGCAACGTTGAAGCTTGCTGAGATGCTGATGAAAAAGGGCTGGGCTGTTACGCTCCAGTCAACAATAGTCACACCGTATCCTGGAACTAAATTGTACGAAGAGGCTTCCGAGAATGGCTGGTTTAGAGTTAACCCCGAGGATTATGATCGTTTTGACATGAAGGAACCTGTTTTAAGTACGCCAGATATGGCGCCTGAAGAATTAATGAAGATTTGCGACGAAGTTTACAAGGTGTTTTTGTCACCCAAGTATATGCTTAAGCAGTTAGTTCGGATACGGTCTTTGAGAGACGTTAAGTACTCTATCAAAGGCATCGCGAAAGTTTTGGGGCATGTCAAAGATTTCGCAAAAAGCAAGTAGACTTGCACAGAAAACTGCCCATTCCTCTAGGCAAGCAAAAAACGATACTATAGTCTCTGTCATAATAACTACGAAAAACGAAGAGAAAAACATAAAAGACTGTCTCCGGTCAATAAGAGACCAGACTTTTAGAAATATTGAGTTAATCGTGGTTGATAATTTCTCCGAAGACAAAACTGCTGAAATTGCTAAGAAGTATGACGCAAAAGTTTACTTTAAGGGGCCTGAAAGATCTTCGCAAAGAAACTATGGCGCCCAAGTTGCTAGCGGTGAATACCTGCTTTATTTGGATGCGGATATGATTCTGAGTCCAAACGCGATAGAAGAATGCGCAAAAAAGTGTGAAGTCGATCGGGTCGATGCGTTATATGTTCCTGAGCGGATTGTGGGCGAAGGTTTTTGGATAAAGGTCAGAGATTTTGAGCGAAGTTTTTACACGGGCACAGTGGTGGATGCTGTGAGGTTTGTTCGAAGAGATTTGTTTTTGAGGGTGGATGGGTTTGATGAGAGTCTTGTCGGTCCTGAAGATTGGGATTTAGACAGGCGAGTGAGGAAAATCGGTCGGACTGGAATAGTTGATACGCCGCTTTATCACAATGAAGGACGGTTCAACATGAAAAGGTATCTGAAAAAGAAAAATTACTATTCAAACGGGATTAAGAATTATGTTAGAAAATGGGGACCTAACGATCAGGAAACAACGAAACAAGTGGGCGTGTGGTACAGGTTGATGGGTGTTTTTGTTGAAAAGGGCAAATGGAAAAAGCTGGTAAGAAACCCGCTATTCATGATTGCCATGTACTGCTTGAGACTTAGAGTGGCGGTAACCTATCTTCTAAGCAGAACAAGCTCTCTTACATGATTAATAAAGTTCCATGTGGCAATTATCTGAAAATATGCAGTCTTAAATTATGAATAAGAAAAGTCTAAAGGTGCTGATGTTATCGCCTTTCTTCAGCCCTAATGTTGGAGGCGTAGAGACTCATCTTGATGATTTGTGTGCGTATCTTCAAAAGAGAGGGCATAAGGTATTCGTAATCACATATCAACCTCTAACGACAAATGTAAAAGCCCCAAGGTTCGAGAGCAGACAAAATTTAGAGGTTCGAAGGATAGATTGGCTGGGCTACAACCTGTTTCATAGGCTAGAACCGTATCCCTTGTTGGAGTTCATTTATTTGACTCCTATGCTGTTAGTGTATTCCTTGTTATTTTTATCTAAATACCGCGATTTTGTAGATGTCATTCATGCGCATGGTCTTAACGCAGCGTTCGTGACAAAGATATTGGCGGGACTTTTTAGGAAAAAGTCTGTTGTCAGCATTCACGCGATATACAACTTATCCAAAAAGCCTATGCTAGCTAGATTAATGAAAATTAGTTTATTTACGTTTGATACAGTGTTGACATTAGCTAATAGATCAAAGGCTGAGTTGCTGAAGATAGGGTTGGTTAACGATAAGGTCAAAGTTTTCACACATTGGGTTGATCAAGAAGCGTTCAGACCTATGGACAAAGGGGAGTGCAAGAAAGAACTTGAGTTGAAAGGCAAATTTGTGGTTCTTTTCGTTGGGCGCCTCTTAGACATTAAAGGAGTTAATTTGCTCCTTGAAGTTGCGATGAGAGTTGCCGATATAAAAGATGTGCTTTTTGTGTTTGTCGGTGACGGCCCTCTAGCCAATGAGGTTAAAGATGCATCATGTAGTTTTAATAATGTACTTTACGTTGGGAAAGTTGAAAAAGAAAAATTGATCTTATACTATAATGCTGCGGATGTGGTTATCGCCCCCTCACTTTATGAGGAGGGTTTCGGTCGAGTTATCTTGGAGGCTCTATCTTGCGGGACTCCTGTCATCGCTTCAAATAAAGGGGGGGTTCCTGAAGCTTTGGACGAGTCTGTTGGGATACTTATAGAACCTAAAATCGATGAAATCCAGTGGGCAATAGGAAGTCTGTATGTACATTCAGGGAAACTTGATAATTTAAGGAAAAACTGCAGAATATATGCTGAAACCAGATTTAGCGAGAATAACGCAAAAGTAATAGAAAGCGCCTACAGTTGATTTTCATGCTCAGAAAATCTTTTATTAAAAATAATGGAAAAAGAAGCTTTTGATGAACAGGTTTTCGGGGATAGCAAATAAAAGAGCTGCTGATCCTTCGGTATCATCAGTCATAATATAGAGGCAAAGAAAGCAATATACGCTTCTTTGCATATTTGAGACTCGGTGACAAAGTAAGCCTAAGCGAATGTTGATAAGAATGCATTGTGTGGAAGGGAATGTTAAGGCAAACCTTGGTTGCGGTCCTATAGGTAAAGATGATTGGATTAACGTTGATTATGGCATGTTAGCGCTGCTGGGAAAGTACCCTCTTCTAAAGAGGATTTCTGTAGGATTACGTATATTCCCAAAAGATTATGCAAAGTGGGAATGGCCAAAGAATCTAATAATACATAATTGCAGGAAGAAACTTCCTTTCAAAGACGGGACGGTGGACTATGTTTATACTTCGCATTTAATTGAGCATTTTCCCAAATATGATGCCATTAGAATGCTCAAAGAGTGCCTGCGAGTTCTTAAGTTTGGTGGATATATTCGAGTGGTGTTACCCGACCTAGAACTCTTAGCCAGAAAGTACGTTGAACGGGACTATGATTTCTTTATTGGAAATTCTCCTATGAGCGGCTTTCAAGACGCGCGTTTATCTGATCTTTTTCTTTCACACTTCTATCCTGAGAAAAACAGAGAGCCGATTAACTCCTTGCTTGGCAAGCTTTATGACAAATTCACAAGATGGCATTTGTGGCACTATGATTTTGATTCTCTAAGCTTCATATTGAGAGATTGCGGTTTTTTTGAGATAGAACGGAGAAAGTATCGTGAAGGTAATGTGCCGGATATCGAGTTCCTTGACCGTTTTCCAAATGAAAGTCTGTTCGTTGAAGCCACGAAACCACGTGAAAAGCTTGAAAGTGCAAAGGAAAAGTAAGTTTTAATGAAGATATTACTATTTGCCAAACAACCCTTTGCTTCTAGTCTTATCACGAGTTAATAAGGCAATTGTTGAATTTTGGAAGCGAATAAAAAAATGGAATATGACGACCACTCCGTAGCTTGGTTTCATGTCGCGAGAAGGATTTTTGATTTACTTGGGATTGGAATTTTTTGTTCAAAAATAAAGAGCTTAGCTGATATAGCTGGTTGGGCAAAAGCTCTTGGAAGCAGCTGGAATTTTAGGGAGAGAAGAAAATCTATCTTTTATTGGATTGTTTAACATTTAGTGTGGGAACCTTGGAAGCCTCTTAAGGATTAAAGGATGTGGTGAATAACACTTGTTGAGGATTTGGAAAAAAAACATTTCTCAAGCACAAAGCTACAATAGCTCTGAGGTCAAAGACTTTTACAGGTCAAATGCGCGCGCGACACATGTTGCCAATATTATTTGACGAATGAGGACTTAAATATGATTAATGCAAAGTCTGAAGAACGAAAAAGGGCTATTTGCCTATTTAATTCATATGTTAACATTAACATTAGTGGTGGAGATGTACGTTTCATGGGTATGAGTGGTGGAGATGTACGTTTTATCGAGATTTTTAAGCGGATAAAAAATTTTGACAAGGTTATAGTAACTTCGCTGGTCGGAAGAAGAATATGTGAGTATAACAATCTCAAGGCTACTTTCATGCTGACTACCAAAGAATTGATATCCAGTAACATCGTTTTCACCGATTTAGTACGTATAGTTAAAGCATTATTTTCGAAGATGGAAATCAGGGACAAAGATGTTATATATTCGACTTCTGATTTTCTCACGGACACTCTTCCTGCTTTCGTTTGGAAGTTACGAAATAGAAAGGCAAATTGGATTGTTTGCATTTTCTTGCTAGTGCCGACACTTTTCAAAGACTACAGTAGAAATTATTCCAGAAACAGTGATTTTTCGGTGCCTAGCTTCAAGAGGATCCTCTACTTCTTTGGTCAGCAGTTAACTTTATTCCTAGGAAGACGATGGGCTGACCAAATATTGGTGTTAAACAAAATGGACCAAGAATATTTAGTAAAAGACCGAGGAATTGCTGAATCCAGAATAAGCGTAGTCAATGGCGGCGTAGACTTCGGTCATTTAAGAGGTCTATGTGGCAAAAAAACCAAGACGTACGACGGAATTTTCCTCGGACGATTTCATCCGCAAAAAGGAATCTTCGACTTATTGAAAATCTGGAAATTAGTCTGTACTAAAAAACCAGAAGCCCAATTGTGTATGATTGGTGGGGGTCGACCATCATTAGAGGAAAAAGTCAAAGCAATCATAAAAGAGAATAATCTATGTGAAAACATAGAATTAGTTGGATTCAAACAAGGAGATGAGAAGTTCCTATTGCTAAAGTCTAGCAGTATATTTTTATGTCCAAGTTATTATGAAAGCTTTGCAATTGTCGTCGCTGAAGCTATGGCGTGTGGATTACCAGTAGTCGCTTATAACTTGCCTATTTTCAATGATATCTACAGGGGAAATATTCTGCAGGTTCCTTTAGGCGACATTAATAAATTCGCTGACGCTGTAATAGATTTCCTTAATAACGATGGGTTAAGAAGGTCTTTCGGTCTAAAAGGTCAAAAATTCGTGCAAAAGTATGACTGGGATGAAATAGCTGAAAAGGAATACCAGTTAATCATCGAATTGTTGGATGAAGCCTAAGTGAGGTTTAAAGAAACGATTACGCTGTTGAGAGGTATCTGGCCTGATTCCTAAAAGAGATGGATTTTATAAAGAGCACAAAGCGGTCATAATTAAAGTGTTTACATTTCTGTTTTTCCTATTTATCTCAATAGCTGTATTTAGAGGTATAATTCTTTCACCTTCTTTTATTGGTTTCAACCATGATTGGGATTTTCCCATGACAAACGAGTCTTTGAAGAGCTTTTGCGCGAGGTCGCTTTTTGTTTGGAGTAGTAACAACGCAGGAAATGCTCTTGTATATCCAGCCGAGAACTTGCTCAGATACTTGCTTTTTCCTCTTTCCCTTTTAGGGATAAGCGGGTTAGTCGTAATCCAACTGTTACTCTTGTTTGTATTCACTTTTAGCGGTTGGTTTATGTATTTACTTCTTAGAGATTCTTTCAAGTTAGATTTTTTCCCATCTCTAATTTCTGGCTTTTTCTATACAACAGCCCCTGTAATTTTCAACAAAGTAGCAGCAGGTCACATTCCCTATATTATCGCATATGCTTTGTCTCCAATAGTCATGGCTTTTTTCATAAAATACACAACTACGCATGAAACGAAGTATCTGATAATAACAAGTCTTCTACTGTCCTTTGCCGCAATCCAGATACAATTTGCAGTGATGTTAGCTATCCTATTTTTCTTTTATGCGATTCTAATAGCTAAAATGAAAGCAAGAGGACTCATCACAACATTTTCTTTACTAGTGGTTGTTGTTTCGTTAGTCCATTCGTTCTGGCTTCTTCCAACAAGCCTCAATTCCACATCTTTTTTCACAACCCTACAAGGTGCCAGCAGCATTGATGAACTAAGAACATGGAGTACTTCACTTACTGATTCCTTCAGAATGATTGGCTATCGATCACCCCACTTCGAAGCTGTACTGAGTAGCTATAGCTACAAGTACGTGTGGGATATCGCCTCATTCTCGTTAGTCATTCTTACATTCGGTTCGTTACTGGTTACCAAGAGTAGGATTTCCTTATACTTCGGCGCTGTTAGCGTTGTGACACTGATCTTCACAACTGTTACTGGTCCTTTTGCCAGCATGGTCTTTTTCTTGTATTCGGTTTTTCCAATTTTCACCGTGTTTAGGGAAGTTTACCATTTAGCCTTCCTGATTGCTTTTTCATATTCGATAATGCTTGCTTTCCTTCTTCATAGTATTTATAATTCCAAGGAAATAAACAGATACCTCAAATTTCTCTCAGTAGTTGTAATAGTGGCTTTGGTCGTATTTAATGATCCTTTTATTTACTCTGGGAATCTTAGCGGACAGGTTCAACAAT